>VFHF01000080.1 GCA_009392095.1 SAR202 cluster bacterium | reverse complement strand
TCAGCACTGAGATCTCCGGAAGTTCCCAAGCCACCGCCGTGGGAATGCTAGGCGCCAGCAACCAGTTGGGCGGGGTTGGCGGAGCGGCTTTGGGCGGGGCGTTTCTTGCCTTAGGTGGCTTTTCTACGGTAGGATTTTTCTCCTTTGGAGCGCTACTGCTCTCAACCGTGGTGCTGCAATTCGGCATGGGTGCCCGCAAACCCCCAGAATAGGGCAAACTAGGAGTTCCCCTTGGAAATGTTGGTTTAGATGTTGGAGCACAACGGAATACGGTGGGGTTACGTTTTCTTGAAGGCTTCGTCGTACCTCGGCACAGACGAATTTCAGGATTTGATGGTGCAAGCCGTGGAGATGTTTTTGGCAGGTGAAACAGAACGGAACGTCAAGGGGTCCGAGTACGAAGGGCGACTCTACACCGAACAGCGCTACGAACTTATTGGCACCATGGGTGGCCAACGTTTCGACGCCGATCTCGAGACCTCCCGCGGCCATGACAACGCATCATTCCTGGTGAACGAGCAGACCAAGGGCGTCGGGGCTGCCATATCCCTCAACTAACGGGCCTGCCGTTGACTCCAAACTCTGCCTAATTTACACTCCAAATCTCTTTCGGGTGACCCGTATATTGGCTAGATGCATCGTGAGGAAACAATGACCAGTATCAGCGACTTCCTGATGTCCAAAGAGATTGAGCGGGTGCCGTCCTCAACCGTCCCATTGAACTCCGAGGAAGAATTCCGGTTCCAGAGTCTGGCCGAAGAGTCGGTGATGATCGATGTGCACCAACACCCGTTCGTGCTGCCCGAAGCCATGGACCGGTTCGTCGACTTCCTGCGCACCAACCGCTATCACTGGGGTTTCGAGGCAGTGGCCCACGGCGGCTGGTCCACGGTGACCACCTCCAACGTCTTTGGGGCCCTGCAGAACGCCACCGAGATGTCGTTCGTGGAGTACGAGGACGTAGCCAACGAGGTAGGCATGATGCTGGCGGATGTGTCGGCCCAAGAGAATGTCGTCCGGGTGGGCAACGCCAATGAGATCATGGCGGCCAAACAAGCCGGGAACGTGGGATTCATGCCCACCCTAGAGCATTTGCCCATCGGTAACCGCCTGGAGCGCGTCGACCAACTCCACTCCATGGGCGTCAGGCTGGCGGGCATCACCTACAACCGCAAGAACTACATCGGCGACGGCATGTATGAGCGCAATCCCGGCGGACTTAGTGAGTTCGGCATCCAGGTTATCCACCGCATGAACGATATCGGCATGGCCATCGACCTCTCCCATGCCTCCACGCCCACGGTGATGGACGCTATCGAATTCTCCAAGGCGCCAGTTGTTTTCAGCCACAACGCTGCCTACACCCTCCGGCCCACGGTACGCACTAGAAAGGACGAGGAGTTGAAGGCCTGCGCCGCCAAGGGCGGCCTGGTCTGCATCACCGCTGTGCCCAACGCCCTCAGTGACGACCCGGAGCAGGACATCGAATGCGTCCTAGACCACTACGACTACATGGTCAACTTGATCGGTGTCGACCACGTCGGCATCGGCACCGACACGGTCATCGGGGACCACATGATGTTCCAGCACTACATGCTAGGCCGCTCCCTGGAGGAGATGCCGGCTCCGTATCTAAACGGTCTAGAATCGCCGGCCGACGGCAAGAACATCATACGCGGCTTGATCCGGCGGGGGCACTCCGACGAAGACATCAAAAAGATTGTCGGCGGCAACGCCCTGGACTTCTTCCGCCGGGTCATGAAGTAGATGCCTGAACCTTTCATCACCACCGTGGTCGGCAGCATGCCTAAGCCGCCTTGGCTCTACCATCAGAAGCCGTTGGACAGCAAGGGCTTTGACCATCACTACACTGGCTCCGACTGGGCGCTGACCGGAGACCCTTTGCGCGACGCCCAGGACGATGCGGTGCGGCTGTCGGTCTACGACCAAGAAACAGCAGGTGTCCGAATCATCAGCGACGGCGAACAGCGAAGGAAGTCTTACCTCACGCACATCACTTCGCAACTCGACGGCTTCGATTACGAGAACCGGGCTGAAAAGTGGATTCGTGACGGCAGGCGCCTGGCCCAGGTGGGGCGCTGTACCGGTCCGGTGGTATGGCTCGGCCCTATGCTGGTGGATGACCTCCGGTTCCTGTTGACCAACACGACTTCACCGGTCAAAGTCACCCTGCCCGGTCCCATGACTGTTGTCGATTCTACTTATGACGATTATTACGGCAGCGAGCAGGAGTTGGCTATGGCGGTAGCCGATGCCATCAACAAAGAGGCCAAGGCCCTAGACGCTCTGGGTCCGGCGGTGATCCAGTTCGACGAGCCGGTGTTCAGCCGTTACCCCGAGAAGGTGGCGGACTGGGGTATCGAAGCCCTGGACCGTTGCGCGGACGGTCTACGCGCTCAGACGGCGGTGCACGTTTGTTACAGCTATACCATCCCGGGCGTAGAGCGCCCCATCAAGCCCAGTTATCCCCAGATACTGGCCGAACTTGAGAAATCTACGATCGACCAACTGGCCTTGGAATTTCAAGCGCCGCAGCTGGATCCCGCGTTGTTGGAACTCTGCCCTTCAAAGACCGTGATTTTCGGTTGCATCGACAATGCCAATTCAGAGATCGAAGACTCCCAGGCAATCGCCCAGAGACTCTTGGCGGCGGCCGAACACCATGACCCGGAGAAACTGCAAGCAGCGCCCGACTGCGGCCTGGTGTTATTGAGCCAGGCGACAGCCAGAGCGAAGCTTTCAGCCCTATTCCGCGGCACCCAGATAGCCCGAGACCGGCTAGCTGACCCAAGAGGAAGAGCACATGGCCCCCACCACGACTGATTCAGGCACTGAATTTCAGCACATAGCGCTCGAGCGCCAGGACCATCTGGCGGTGCTAACACTGCAGCGTCCCGACCGGCTGAACGCCCTCAATCGTGAGATGGGGCTGGAGTTGCACGCAGCTCTGGACCAACTTGCCGGCGAGTTTCCTGAAACAAGGGTCGTTATAATCACCGGTGCCGGCCGTGGGTTCTGCTCCGGGGCCGACGTGGGCGATATGCCGAAACGAATGGCCTCGGGTGGCGACAGAGCCGTCGGCACGCCCGACGAAGGGCCGTCCATCACCATGCGCTTGGCGCCGCACCTGCGGGAGATTCCTCAGCCCATCATCGCCGCGGTTAACGGCGTTGCCGCCGGAGCGGGGTTGGGAATCGCACTGTCATGCGACATCAGGATAGCCTCGGAATCGGCCCGATTCAGCTCGGTATTCGTTAAGCGGTCGCTGGTGCCTGATGCCGGTGTTTCCGAGATTTTGGGCGCGCTGGTTGGGCCGGGAATCGCCGCCGAGATGGCCTACACCGGGCGGGTCTACGATGCCCCTTGGGCCTTACAGAAAGGGCTGGTCAACCGGGTGGTTTCCGCCGACGAGATGTTGGCCCAGGCCGAATCTCTGGCCCTGGAGATAGCCGCAAATCCGCCCTTGGCTGTGAAAGCCACGAAAGCACTGTTAAACAGCCACTACCCGGACCTAAACCAGGTCATTGAGACCGAGCACCGGGCCAACGAACCGGTCAAAGGCACCTCCGACCAGATGGAAGCCATCCAAGCATTTCTGGAGAAACGGGATCCTAAGTTCACCGGGCGCTAGGCCGCCCCATCCAAAATCCCAGTCACTGCGTATCCAATATACGGCCGGACTAACCCTTGAAAAGGGTTTATGCTAAGCTGACCAGATTGCAATTGGAACGAATCCCAGAACCGGTCCCTTGGGAATCGAGTGAGGAACCAGATTGAACTGTCCACGTTGCGATGTTGCTTTAGACGAGAAAAAGTTCAAGGATATCGACGTAGACCACTGCCCTCAGTGCAAGGGGCTATGGCTCGACTTCCATGAGTTGGACCAACTGGAAGACCACTCCATGGACGAGGACAGCCGGAAGGGGATGGTCGAGTACGCCCGGCGTGAGAGCGATATTTCTTGTCCTCATTGCAACGAGCCCATGGAAACGTTCAACTACCGTGCCCGCGACCTGCCCATCGACCACTGCAAGAACGAACACGGCTACTGGCTGGACGAAGGTGAAGAGAAAAAGGTTTTGGAGATCATGAAGCAGCGCGTCCAAGACCTGAAACGTAGCGACTCCGCCGAGGTGTCCTGGTCCAAGTTCTTGGAACGCGGCGGGACCCGTTCCTTCCTCACCAAGGTCAAGGATCTGTTTACCGGGTAACGGCGCACTCGCAGCCACTATTAGGCCCGATTCACGACTCAGCCCATCTGCCATTCCGAGGCGGTAGCCTAGGAATCTCGTTGCCGTTCTTAAACCATCTGACACCAAAGCAACGAGACCCTTCGTGCGCTTACGGCGCTATCAGAGTGACATCAACTGGCATAGACTGATTTCCCTTAACTAGAAGAGCGAATCGACTCTGCCCGGGAAGGTCTAACCGCCCTCCAACTCACTCATGAACAGTTCCAGGGACGCGTCAGCCCGCGAATAATCGTAGGTTGCGTAGCGGCGTTGGCGAAGTTGCACCACGTCACCGTTGAAGAAACGTTCGTAGAGCGTCTGACGTGAACCGAACTGGGTGCCAATCAGGTCCCAAGCCAACCGGAACAAACGCACTTTCTCCCTGGCGTCGATGGACGCTCCCTGATAGTATTTTGCGATTTCTCCGGCCAACGGCCCAGACATGTCTTCTTCGGTTGGAGTCAGCATCAGTCCGCCGGCGGCTAGTTGCTCGACGATCGCTGCCACCCGCGAATACGCGTCCGGATACCAGTTGCGCATTGCGATCCAAGGCTCAGGGGCCGGCCAAAGGCCTTCGCCCTCGTATGGAGCTGCGTCAGCTTCGGCGGCCCGCATGTAGGCCCGGACCGTCTCAAGTGTATCGATGACCTCAGCATTCTTCTCCTGGACATGGGCGTACACGCCAATACCGATAGACTCGGTGATGCCGTGGACGATGCCCAGGATAAACTCCAGCTTAGCGATGTTCTTGACCGATACCTGCTGCATGTACTGCCGCCAAAGAGTAACTTTCTGAACGGTCATGTTAGCCAGCTCGATGTCGTCGTAGATGAAAACCCGTTCCCAGGGGATCAGAACATCGTCGAAGATGGCCAGGGCGTCCATCTCGTCGAATTGACCGGACAGGGGATAGTCGGCAAGAGGACGGCCCATATCATGGCTAGGTCGGCAGATGAACTTTAGGCCGGGAGTGGCCACCGGCACGGCGAACCCGATGCAATACTTCCGGTCTTCTTCCATGTCCGACCGCAGTGGTCGGTAGACCGGCGCGAATATCTCATCGGAGAACGGGGCGAGGGTAGCGAGTAGCTTGGCGCCCCGCACGATAACACCCTCGCTGGTGCGGTCAACCACGCCCACCGCTGTATATTCATCGGGGAGTTCGGCAAGGGTGAGCGATCGGTTGACCTGAGGGTGGCCGAAGGCGTGAGTCAGGCACAAGTCGCGCTCCCTGACGTACTCGTGGTAGTTGCGCAGGTTGTCGGCGTGCCGCTGGTCTTTCAGGCCGTAGAGGTGGGCCAGTTGGCGGGAGGCTGTGACCTGAATATTCACGTAATCGGGTGTGCGGCCCAGCATGCCGTGGCAGGACTGGGCGACGATCTCCATGGCTCCTCGGCGGCGTATCAGGTCTTCTTGCGTCTCCGGCACCAGATAGGACAGGGCTACCGGCTCTCCGCTGGTGGGCGACTTAAAAGTCATCCTGTCGTGGTTCTCCGTCCGGTGCTGGAGGTCGTAGATTCCAGCGAGAGTCGCTGCCATGCGGGCGGTCTTGCGGTGGGTGGTCACATCGTCCACCCGTTCGCCCTCCAGCCAGACCTCCCGGCCGTCTCTCAGACCTTCCAAGAATTCTTCACCCGTACGTACCGCCATGTGTTCCTCAGGCCGCTAATGGCGGTTTATTTGTAGGGGTTGTCCCAACGGTCCATGCCGCAGACCTCTTCCAAGGGCTTGCGGTTTACCGAGCCGAACTCGCCTCGCGGATAGCCAAGCGGCATGCAGTACACGATCTCCGCAGTCTCTGGGATGTTCAGCAGTTTCTTGACCCGCTCGTCGACGACTGCATGCAAGGTTGCAATGGTGCCGCCGATGCCATAAGCCCTGGCCGCCAATAGCAGGTTCTGCGCCGACGGGATGATTCCACCGGAGCCACCTTTGTTCAGGGCGCAGATCAGGACCATCACCGGGGAATCGCCGAACTCATTGGCCAGCCGCATGGCCGAACGCGTCGAGTTCTTGCCCGGAGGAATATCCTCGGGGCCCATGATGCCTTGGTCCTTCCGTTTGGCCCACCAGGCCTCGTGATATAGCTCGCCCAGTTGTTTCCTGGTTTCGGCGTTTTTCACAACGATGAAGTGCCACTGCTGAGTGTTGCCGCCGTTGGGTGCTCGGATGGCGGATTCCATGATGTCCCGCATCACTTCGTCGGGGATAGGGTCCGGCTTCAGCCTGCGGATGGCCCTCTGGGTGAACATAGCCTCGCCCAGGGTCATGGTCAAACGGTCTGCAGTGGTCATTGTGACTTCTCCAATCTGTTTTATCGGGGAACCTAAACTAAGTTAGACCGGGCTGGCGGCATTCTTGCGCAGGTCGGCCCGTGGTTCGGCCAGGAGACGTCCATAGCCGGACAACGGCTTGGTCTCACCGGCCTGGCTAAGGGCGCTCCAAAGGGTGGCCGTGTGCGAGGTTACCACCGGCTTTCCGATCTTGTCTTCCAGTGCCTGTGCAGCGGGCATTCCGTCGTGATTCATACAACTGATGAACAAGCCGTCGGCTTCGTCGCCAAATTCGTTCCAGGCATCCATGGCGAAATCGAATATCTCTTGTGGAGTGACCGAGGCGAATCCCTCGGCCGTTTCCAGACCCATGCCATTCATAGCCAAGGCCTCGATGCCAGCCTCCTTAAGGTAGGCCCGTTCGGCCACATGGTGGCTATCGGGATAGGGCGTAGTGACCACGATATTTTTCATTCCCATGTGCTGCAACGCCTCGGCGACTGCCAGCATAGTGGACGTGATGGGTGTGCCCCACTCTTCTTCCAGATCCCTGCAGAACTGCCGGTCCCCTTCCATCCCCCGCAGCGCGCCGCTAACCGTGCAGCAATAGGCCACAGAATCAACCTTGGCGCTGACCAATTCGCCCACGGCGCGGCCGGCATTGCTCTCCATCTCCAGCAGGGCCTCGATTCCCCCGCCTCCAGACAGCATCATACGGCTGGTTAGGAATGCCACTCCAGGAGGCGCTGCCTTGGGGTATCTCAATTCGGAGATCGACGATGCGCTCACCACCACCAAACCGATCTTGGTCTGCACATTTAGCTGGTCCATCTGCTCTCTCCCGCCGGAAATATTCACGTCTCTCTGAAACGGGCGGCTGGGTTCGGTTAATCGATTTTATCACACCGCCAGGCTGGAGATAGACCTGGTTGCGTTCTAAAAATGGTTGTTCGGATAGCACGGCTCAGAGTTGCTATAATGGCCCATTATTTTAACGTTCGGAATTTGTATCGGGGCAAGCGCCTCGGGAGGAAACGTGGCTAACATTCCGTTGGACGCATCGCAGGCCTATCAGCGGCTCGGCGTAAAACCGGTCATCAATGCAGCAGGATCGGTCACCAAATATGGCGGCACCAGGACCCGGCCCGAGGTCTTGGAGGTTATGGCCGGGGCGGCCAGGATCATGGTCAATGTTGATGAACTGAACCGCAAAGCAGGGGAAGAGATCGCCCGGCTGACCGGTGCAGAAGCAGGATTCGTCTGCAGCGGTGCCGCCGGAGGACTGGTGCTCCAAGCCGCCGCCTGTATCGCCGGCAAAGACCCAGTGAAGATGCGCAAACTTCCGGACACCACCGACATGGCAGACGAAATCATCATCCAGAACATGCACCGCTTTCCTTACGAACAGGCCTACCGGGCAGGAGGCGGCAAACTGGTGGAGATCGGCGATTCCAGATATTCGCATCCCTGGGAACTGGAAGGAGCAATCGGCAAGAACACAGCGGCCGTGGCCTTTCTCTGCGCCCCCATGACCAACCGCAGGGCCATCCCTCTCGCGCAGGTCTGCGAGATCGCACATGCGAGGGGCGTGCCCGTCATCGTCGATGCCGCGTCAATGCTCCCGCCCAGGGAGAACCTGAAGAAGTTCCTGGCCGATGGAGCGGACATGGTGGCGTTCAGCGGCGGAAAGGGAATCCGGGGGCCTCAGGGCACCGGTATCCTCTGCGGACGGGCCGACCTAATCGAAGCCGCCGCCGCCCATGCCAACCCGGCCCAGTTCTTGGGGCGGCCGATGAAGGTGGCGAAAGAGGAAGTGGTGGGTTTGGTGACTGCGCTGAACATGTTCTTGGAAGAGGACGAAGAGGCAGAGATGCGAGCCTACCGGGCTTTGGCTGAGCAGGTGGTGGACGCTCTTAGCGAGGTGCCCGGCCTGAAGGTCACGCTGGAGCATGACGACCACGATTACCTGATCCCCCACGCAATCTTGCATTTCGGCCCCGACTGGAACGGCCCCGGCAGGAATGAGATACTAAAGGGTATGGAAGAGGGCGAAACTCCCATTTACCTGCATTTTCTGGGCCAACCGGACGAATTGGGCGTTGACCCGTTGAACCTCACTGAAGAAGAGAATGCCTTGGTTATACGCCGATTACGGGAAGAACTGACCCGCTAACCGAGATTCAGCATCGACCGATTTAAGGAGAAACAAATGGCCATCAAGATCGACCTGAGAGTGCCCCCCTGCAAGCCTGTTCCGGAAGTCACTGCCTTTGTCCAGGAGTGCGAGAATGCGGGCTTCGATGGCGTGGGAATGTTGGATTCTCAGATGCTGGAGCGCGACGTATTCGTCTCCATGGCCCATGCGCTGCTGAACACTAAAACCATCAACGTGGCCTCTGCGGTCACCAACCCTGTAACACGGCACCCATCAGTACTGGCGTCCGCGGCCCAGACCGTCTCCGAAGTCGCGCCGGGCCGGGCACAGATCTGGATCGGACGCGGTTATAGTTCGGCCAACGTCGTCGGCATCCCGCCGGCGACAGTGCGCCAGATGCGGGACGCGGTCGTCATGATGAAAGACCTCATGGGCGGAGGCGAGTTCGATTTTGGCGCCACTTCAAGCCGAATGAAGCACGGGGGCGGCGTCACCACCCCGGTCTACATCGCAGCCACTGGGCCCAGAGTCATGAAAGTTACCGGGGAAGTCGCCGACGGCGCAGTCCTGATGACCGGTATTCACCCCAATCAGGTGGCCGAAGCCAGGGAGATCATCGCCGACGGCGCCAGGTCTGCCGGAAGAAACCCCGACGACATCGAGACCATCTTCACCTGCACCACCATCATTAGGGATGACATCAAAGAAGCCCGGGAGATTGCTCGGCCCTTGGCGGTGCAGCGTTTGATGGAGAAGACCTATGTCCGCTGGCTAAAGGCTGGCGGCATGGACTTCACGGAATTCGAGCTTCCCAGAGGTCTCTGGGACCTCTACCCAGACGTTCCCCACGCTGAGGACTGGGAGAAGGCCAAAGAACTGTGCGCTTTCCTGCCAGATGACGCCCTGGCCCAGCTATGCGACTCCATGGGCCTGATCGGATCGCCGGAGTACTGCGCCGAGCGGATCAAGAAGGCGGAGGCGGCCGGCATGGAGCACCTCTACCTGATGACGGACCAGACCTACGAGTTCGCCACCGGCGAGCTGGCTGCATTCCGGGACAAGATATTCCCCGCGCTGGGTAGGTCCAAACAGCCAGCGTAGTTCGGACTGACCAGCACGGTTTACGTAGGGGCAGGTTTCTAACCTGCCCCATTTATTAGGCCTCATGTTTGTCAAAAGGCTGTGTCTAGGACAAATACATTTGACCGAATGCATGACCAATAGCTTGGTCGGCAGCTACCCCGCCACTTCCCAGTAGACTTGAATGTCGACCCAAGGCGCATCCGGGGTTCAAGCCTCTCCACCTTGCTATACCGCATCGTCGTCAACGCTTGTTGAGGATACCCAAAGATAA
>VFHF01000079.1 GCA_009392095.1 SAR202 cluster bacterium | reverse complement strand
CGCCTGGGGATCTCCGCCCTCGACATCTACGGCCTCTCCGAAGTCATGGGTCCGGCGGTAGCCATGGAATGCGCCCACAAGACCGGGATGCACATCGCCGAAGACCATTTCATCCCGGAGATCATAGACTCAAACACCCTTGAGCAATTGCCGCTGGGCCAGCAAGGAGAACTGGTTTTCACCTGCGTCACCAAGGAGGCCCTACCTCTGGTTCGCTACCGCACCCGCGACCTGGCCCGGCTGCTGCCCGGCGACTGCCCCTGCGGCCGCACCACTGTCCGAATGGAGAAGGTCCTTGGGCGCAACGACGACATGCTGATCATCCGGGGCGTGAACGTTTTTCCATCCCAAATCGAGACCGTGCTACTGGCCATAGGTCAGGTGGAGCCCCACTACCAATTGGTTGTGGGACGCGGCGACGACCATCTGGACGGCCTAGAGGTCTTGGTCGAGTCGGCCAGCGAGCCGAGCCGCCACATGGAGCTCAGGGGGAGACTTGGAACTGACCTCCGCAACGCCCTAGGGATCGGCTGCTCTGTCACCATACTTGGCCCCGGAGAGATTGCCCGTAGCGAAGGCAAGGCGGTCCGGGTCATCGACAACCGCCAGATCTAGCAGAAACCCGCTAGCCGGAGGCGCTAATGGACCCGAAAGCACTGAAAACTATTAAGTACGAGGCAGGTGGCGACCTCATCCGCCTAACCTTGGACCGGCCCGAAGCATTGAACGCGCTTAACTACCAGGGCGCCTTGGAATTGCGCCAAGCAGCCCAGGCCATACACGATGACCCTCACGCCAGGGCCGTGCTGGTCCGGGGCAATGGCCGGGCCTTCTGTACTGGAATAGACCTGAAAGAATTGGCGGCTGAGGAAACGCCCCACGACTATTTCTACCAGTGGGACCAGGCCCTGCGCCTGTTGGAACGGGCCGACAAGATCATAGTCTGCGCCATTCAGGGGTTCGCTTTAGGCGGCGGGTTGCAACTGCCGCTGGCCTGCGATATACGCATCGCCACTGAGGATGCAATCTTGGGGCTGCCGGCGGCTAAAGAGGGGTTCATCCCCGGATTAGGCACCTACCGGCTGCCCCGCTACATCGGCCTTGGCCGGGCCAAGCGTATGGCCATATCCGGCGAGCAGGTGGACGGCATTGAGGCGATCCGAATCGGGTTGGTCGACTACGCTGTTAAAGCCGAGGATTTCGACAGGGAAGTTGAATCTCTTACCCAGCGGTATCTGGACCTCAGCTCCGAGGGCGCGCGGCAGACAAAACTCATGATGTCCGCCTACCAGGACCTGCCCCACGGTCAATTCTTTGAGGAATACCTGCACCGTCAATCCATCGCCATCGCATCCCCTGACCACGACGAAGCAATGACCGCATACCGGGAGAAACGGGACCCGATCTACAAGTCGCGCTAATACCGGCTTTAGACTTTTGGCCAGACCTGCAAGGCCAGGGCTTCTTGCATGGCTATGATTTCGCTGGGGTCGCCAACCTTGGAACTGGCCACGCCGCCAAAGTCAAAGATCAGGTTGGTCACGCCCAAGGCCTCATAGGTCCGAATATCCTCTGCTACTTTGTCCGCCGGGCCGGCGAAGGGAATCCCCTCTAATCCGTCCGATTTTGGATTGAAGGTGGACACCCGGAACGCAACCTCCACATCTTCGGGGTTTCTTCCCTCGCGCTCGGTTCGGGCCGCCAACTGGTCCATAGACGCTTTCAGTAATTCCGGTGTCCCCAGAGGAAAGTCGGGATTGGTACCCAAGGGATGCCAGGCGTTGCCCATACGAGCGGCGCGCCTGATCGCTCGGTTGCTCTCGCCACCGACCCAAATAGGGATATATGGTTTCTGCACCGGCTTCGGTAGAAAATGGATGTTGGAGAAATTGATGTACTTGCCCTCAAAGGTTGGGCTGTCCGCGGTCCAGAGCTCGATGAAGGCACGGATATATTCGTCAGTAACGGCGCCTCGTTCGTCGAAGGATGGCAGGTCCAAAGTCTCAAACTCCTCCCTGAGCCAACCGGCCCCAACTCCCAGGGTCACCCGCCCCTTAGACAAAACGTCCAGCGTTGTTAGGGCCTTGGCCGCGACGATGGGGTTGCGGTGGGGCACTATCATGACGCTGGTGCCCAGGCGCAGCTTGGTGGTCTGGCCAGCGATGAATGCCAGCACAGTCAACTGGTCAAGGCATTCCCCGCCGACGGTACCGGGGTGGACGGCTTCGGCGTTGTAGGGATAGGGAGAGGAGATGTCCTTGGGAAAGACGATGTGGTCCGGGCAGACCACCGTGTCAAAACCCAGGTCTTCGCCCCGCCGCACCAAGGCCCTCATGGACTCGGGCGCCGAGATGGGGCCGCTTCCCGGTATTGTGAACCCGTATTTCATCTCTGTTCCCTTAATGTCTAATGTCGCCGTGATTTTTTAAGGCATGGAGGCTTCGAGGCAGTTTATTGACGGCTCCCAGCACTGTCAACGCCTTCCTGCCCGCACCTGTTCTGATAAGATTGACCAAATCGTTCCAGAATGGACCGGGCGATATGGCTGATTCAGGGTCCGCAGCAAGCCAACAAACCAGCGTTTTCGTGGACTTCGCCACCAGCCCCGGCCAGTACAAACACTGGCGGCTGAGCATAGACGGCCGGGTTGCTCGGTTGAGTCTGGACGTCCGAGAAGACCAGCCCTTCTTTCCCGGTTACGACCTCAAGCTCAATTCCTATGATCTGGGCGTGGATATCGAGCTTTATGACGCAGTGCAGCGTCTGCGGTTCGAGCACCCTGAGGTCGGAGCGGTGGTCATTACTTCAGCCAAGGACCGGGTCTTTTGCGCTGGCGCCAACATCAAGATGCTGGGCCAGTCTGCCCACGGCTTCAAGGTGAATTTTTGCAAGTTCACCAACGAGACCAGAAACTCCATGGAAGACGCCTCGGCTTACTCAGGCCAGACCTACATCTGCGCAATCAACGGCCCAGCCGCAGGCGGCGGCTATGAGTTGGCCTTAGCTTGCGACCACATCCTCCTGATCGACGACGGCTCCAGTACCGTGTCCCTCCCTGAATTGCCGCTGCTGGCCGTGTTGCCCGGCACCGGGGGCTTGACCCGCCTGGTCGACAAGCGCAACGTCCGCCACGACCACGCCGACTTCCTATGCACAACATCTGAGGGAATCAGGGGCAGTCGCGCTTTGGAGTGGCGGCTTGTAGATCAGCTCTCACCCCGGTCCACTTTCGATCAAGCAGCAACAGAGACCGCCATGAAGAAGGCCGAGAAATCCGACCGACCAGAAACGGCCCATGGCATCGAGCTTACACCCCTAAATCGTCAGATCGACGCAGACCGGGTGACATACGAACACGTAAAGATTGAATTGGACCGTGAGTTGGGGGTGGCCCACATTCTGATCGAAGGGCCGTCCGAACCTCCGCCTTCGACCGACGAGGACATCCACGACGCTGGGGACAAGTTCTGGCCGTTAGCGGTGGCCCGGCAGTTGGACGACGCCATTCTGCATCTTAGGCTCAACGAGAGCGAGGCAGGCACCTGGGTATTTCGCACTAGGGGCGATAACAGCCAGGTGGCCGCCTACGACGGATTATTGCTGGAGCATTCAACCGATTGGCTGGTTAGGGAGATTACTCTCTACCTGAAGCGCACACTGAAACGCCTGGACGTAAGCTCAAGGTCATTGGTTACGCTGATCGAGCCGGGAAGCTGTTTCACCGGCACTCTGCTCGAGCTTGCCCTGGCCGCCGACCGCTGCTACATGCTGGACGGCGAATTTGAGGACGACGCCAACTGTCCAGACACCCCCGCAGCGGTCCGTCCTACCGGCATGAATCTCGGCCCTCTGACCATGGTCAATGGCATAACCCGCCTTGAAGGCCGGTTCTTGGGCCAACCCGAAGCCATCGACGCGATTCGGAAAGAGTCCGGGAACGACCTGGAAGCCGAGGCCGCCCTGACCTTAGGGTTGGTAACGTTCATCCCAGACGATATAGACTGGGAAGACGAAGTGCGGTTGGCCTTGGAAGAGCGGGCCAGCTTCTCGCCCGACGCCCTGACCGGCATGGAAGCAAGCCTGCGCTTCGGCGGGCCGGAAACCATGGAGAGCAAGATATTTGGGCGGCTCAGCGCCTGGCAGAACTGGATTTTCCAGCGGCCCAATGCCTCGGGTGACCAGGGAGCCCTGCAGCTATACGGCACCGGCGCCAAGACCCGATTCGACAAGGGCCGGGTGTGATGCATAAACCCGGGCAAGGAATGGCTGAGAAATGGCGATCGAGCATTCCAGCATAGACTACTCAGAGCGCATACCCAACAATGTGGGCTTGTACGACAACCGGCGTCTAAGACGGGCGTTGGAGTCCTGGCAGCCCAACTACATCAAGTGGTGGCAGGAACTGGGGCCCGAACGTAGCACCGGGTTCGACGTTTACCTCCGTACGGCAATCAGCGTTGAGACAGACGGCTGGGCCAACTTTGGCTTCGTGAAGATGCCGGAATACCGCTGGGGCATCTTCCTGGCCAAGCCCGATCTTGACCGAAAGATCCCATTTGGCGACCATCTGGGCGAACCGGTCTGGCAAGACGTGCCCGGCGAATACCGGGCCCCCCTGCGACGCCTGATCGTCACCCAGGGAGATACTGAACCGGCCTCAGTGGAGCAACAGAACCATCTGGGTGCAACTTGTCCTTCCATGTATGACCTCCGCAACCTGTTCCAAATCAACGTAGAAGAGGGCCGCCACCTTTGGGCCATGGTCTACTTGCTTCATGCTTATTTCGGCCGTGACGGGCGGGAGGAGGCCGAGTTGTTGCTGGAGCGCCACTCAGGGGACGCCGACAAACCCCGCATCTTGGGGGCGTTCAACGAACCGACCCCCGATTGGCTCTCGTATTACATGTTCACCTATTTCACCGACCGCGACGGCAAGTATCAGTTGGCGGCGCTGGCCGAATCGGGATTCGACCCTCTAGCTCGCACCTGCCAGTTCATGCTCACCGAAGAGGCCCACCACATGTTCGTCGGAGAGACGGGAATCATGAGGGTCGTACAACGGTCCTGCGAAGTCATGAAAGAGGTCCACACCGACGACCCAAAGCAGGTACGGGAAGGCGGCGCCGTAGATCTGGAAACGATGCAGAAATACATCAACCTTCATTTCAGCGTCTCCGTGGACCTGTTCGGCCAAGAGATCTCCACCAATGCAGCCACTTACTTCAATTCGAGCCTCAAGGGCCGCTATCTGGAAGCCCGGCTGGACGATGACCACCGTTTGACCGATGCCCTGTGGCCGGTCCACCTTGTCCAGGACGGGCGAATCATTTTGGAAGACCGCCCTGCACTGAATGCGGTGAACGAGCGGCTCCGCGATGATTACATCAAAGACTCCCAACGGGGCCTGGCCCGCTGGAACCAGGTGCTGGAGTCCCACGGAGTGGAATACCGGTTTACCATTCCCCACCGGTTCTTCAATCGCAACATCGGAACATCTGCGGGCATCAGCGTCAATCCCCAGGGAGATGTCATCACCGAGTCCGAGTGGCAATCTCAACAGGGCCGGTGGCTGCCCACCGCCGAGGACCAGGCGTTCGTCGGTTCTCTGATGAACCGGGTTACCGAGCCGGAAAAGATCGCCGGCTGGATCGCTCCGCCGGTTCGGGGCATAAACGGCCAACCCTGGGACTACGAATATGTCAGGTTCAATTAGGCTGGGAACAGACGCGTGAACGCATCGTGAGCGATTCCATAAACGACCATAGCCTAACCGTTGATTATTCGGCCACACCTTCCCGGATCGAATACTCACCGGTCTTCAACGTAGCGGTCCACATGATTGACCGCCATCTGGCCGAACACCGGGGCGGCTACCCGGTCATCATAAACGCAGACGTAGACGCAGACTCGGACCCAGAAGAAGGTGTCGAAAAACAAGTCACCTACCAACAACTTTCGGATCGGGTCAACCAGTGCGGCAACATGCTTCGGTCCTTCCCCATCGAGCCGGGTGATCGAATTTTAATGGTCGTCAAAGACTGCCCAGAATTCTTCTACATCTTCTGGGGCGCCATAAAGGCCGGACTGGTTCCCGTGCCTCTGAACACCCTACTTCGGGCTGACGACTATGGATTCATGATTGAGGACTCGGCCTGCGCCGGACTGATATATTCGCCGGAATACCGGTCAGAGATCGCGCCTGCTTTGGCCGCCTCCGGCCATAAACCCGAATTCATCCTCTCCACTGAAGGTCCCAGCGGAATGTCCGGACTGATGGACGGCTACTCCTCCGAGCTGGAGGCCGCGCCAGCCACATCCGACTCGGACTGCTTCTGGCTTTACTCCTCGGGCTCCACCGGACGGCCAAAGGCCGCCGTCCACCGCCACAGGGACATCGCCGCCACTTGCGTCCACTACGCCGTGGACACCCTGGGAATCGTCCAAGACGACATCTGCTTCTCGGCAGCCAAGCTGTTCTTCGCCTACGGACTAGGGAACGCCATGACCTTCCCGCTCTGGGTCGGCGGGACCGCCGTGCTAAGCGGGCGGCGGCCGTCCCCCGATATGACATTCCAGATCATAGAAGAGCACAAACCGACCATCTACTTCGGAGTGCCAACTCTATACGCCGCCCAGCTAAGGGCGCTCGACGAATCACACCTGGATTTCTCATCGGTACGCTGCTGCGTATCCGCCGGTGAAGCCCTACCGGCCGACATCTTCCGGCGCTGGCAAGAGAAGACCGGAACCCTGATCCTAGACGGCATCGGCTCCACCGAGGCGCTGCACATCTTCATATCCAACACGCTGGAAGACTACCGTCCTGGCACCAGCGGCAAGCCAGTGCCAGGCTACCGCTTGAAGATATTGAACGATGAGGACGAGGTCCTGCCCACCGGCGAAGCTGGCAGGCTGCTGATCCAAGGGGACTCTAATTCCACCTACTACTGGAACAACCCGCAGAAGACGGCACAGACCATGGTAGACGGGTGGCTGAACACCGGCGACACTTATTTCGAAGACTCGGACGGCTACTTCGTCTACTGCGGCCGCAGTGACGATATGTTGAAGGTGGGCGGCATCTGGTGTTCTCCAGTTGAGATCGAGAGCCGTCTCATCGAACACCCCAAGGTGCTGGAGGCTGCCATCGTGGGCCGCCCCGATTCCGATGAACTGATCAAACCCGAGGCGTTCGTGGTGCTGAACGACGCCCAAGACGCCTCCGATTCCCTGGCCGATGACCTGCTGAAACACTGCCAAGACGGCCTGGCACGCTACAAATACCCCCGGTGGTTCCACTTTGTCGACGAATTGCCCAAGACGGCAACGGGCAAGATCCAGCGGTTCAAGCTCCGATCGGGGTAACGGTCATTGCGCAGGCACCCACAGGCCTGCTCATCCTGATTGGGAAGATCGGTTAATTTCGAGAAACGTAGGCGGGCTCCCTAGTAGCAAAAACAGACAAGACCCGAACATACAAACGATGGCTATGGCAAGGAATGCGATAGTGTAGGATCCTGTGGCATCTCGCATATACCCGGCGAAAAGCGGCGCTATGAACAACATGACATTCATGGGGAGCATAGACATGCCCGTTATAGCAGCAAAAGCCCGCCGCCCAAAATAAACACCCCTAATAGACGTTGTCACCGGGGTTCGCCCCCCGAATCCAATCCCTAATATAACCGCGAAAAGAAACGCCATCCCTATACCATCGCTAAAGACCAATATTACTACTGCGATAGACTGTATAAATGAGAATCCGAATGCTGCGAAGCGTATCGGCAGACGGTCGCCCAGATAACCCCCAATCAAGATAAATACCGCATTAACGCCGGTATACGTACCGACGATTGCGCTAATCGTCGGCAAAGAATAACCCCTGTCATCGAGAAGTAATCCAAGATGTACCATGATGCTCACTATGACGATAGATGAACATGCATGGCCGAAGCTAATCAACCAAAATGTACGTGTCCTTATTGCCTGCTGCCAGGAATAACCAACCAACTCCGTCTCTGAAGTGGCCGAGATGACAGGATTCGTTAAAGAGTCGCATATATCATCTGTATTTCCATCCGGACGTAACCCAACGTCTTCTGGTCTATTCCGTATCAACCAAGCCAGCGGGAATGCCAATACTATTATCGTGATGCCTACGCCAAAAGCAGTTGTGCTCCAACCAAATCGTTCGGCGATATTTGGGTCAGTACCCCCTATACACCAAGCCAGTAAGAAAGGTATACCGATCCCTCCAACAGCAAAACCTTCCATAACAACCGCCATTGCCCGCGTTTTTTTGCGGACAAACCAATGGTTCATGACAGTCATCATTGGCAGCCAACCGCCCAAAGCGGCTCCAAAGCTCATGATCCCGAAAGATGCGTAAAGGTGCCAAAGTTCCGACGTTTGGCTAAGACAAATAAAGCCAGCGCCCAATATCGGGAGACCGATCGCGACCATCCGACGCGGTCCCAAACGTTCTATGATTATCCCTTCCAGAGGGCCGAGAATACCACCTTCGATTCGAGTCACCGCGAAGGCCCAAGACATCTGCCCCGCGGTCCAGCCAAACGCATTTCTCAGTACTGGATTCCAAACAGGCATGCCTTGGAACAACGGGACTGTTCCAAGAGCCATAACAACCGCGCCTAGTCCAGCTAACCACCAACCGCGGTAAATATGATTAATATGCAGAGATAATTTCATTTCTGTGTCAACTGTGTCTTTCAGGAACGCGAATAGGATAACTCGGTGCCTTGTCTATTTTCACGTGATGGGTAAACATAAAAAAACCTGCTAATACGAGTCACTTTAGATTTGTTTAAAAATGTATCCCAAGAATAGGGGATGTAGTCTAATTGTCCTTCGGAAATACCGATTTTTGAGCCCGACGTTGGCCGTCGTAACCCGTGGCAGCGCATCACGTCTAATCTCATTCCATCTCTAAAATGGCTGGTCTATTTACCCACTAACCCGTCCAGTTCTACCCTGTTATCGAGTTACCGAAATTTGGTCATCAATCCCAGCATGATGCATTTGACGAAATATCAACCCGAAACCCCTGCCTCTCCGTCGACTTCTTTCACGCTTGGGCCTGCACGAGATGACCTTCGTGCTTGTGGCCTGCTGGGATACTGTGCCCTCATCCTTCACCATCTCCGCGGCCACTTTTGCATTGAAAACCAGTCTGTGCATCCGGCTTCTCCGCGATATGTCTTACTCCTCCTCAACGGTTACCGGAATATAGGAGCAAAACGCTCTATAACCAATCGACCAAAAACCAGTTCAAGCTCATCAACTCACAGCCCGATATCCGTACCGTTGATTATTATCGCAAAAATTGGCATCGGTTATAGAGCGTTTTAGTCACCTGCGGGGCATAATCCGTAATTACGGTAATTGCGGCAGTCAAATTATGATATTTAACCAACGTCATTATAGCTAAAATAAATACCCTGGATTTGACAAAGTTTTTCAGTTTGGTTACG
>VFHF01000078.1 GCA_009392095.1 SAR202 cluster bacterium | reverse complement strand
CTGTCTTCGCGGGTCAAGTGAGGCGTGGCCAGGGTCAAAAAGGAGGGAAAACCGCACGCGGCCACGAGAGGTGTTTTCTGTTTTCTTGGTTATGATTGTTAGACAGGGTAGCCATATGCCGCCCTTGGTTGCGCAGCCCAAACAATGAGTTATTGCAGGTAAATCCTTGGGTCGTAACCAAAGATATAGGAGCATTCAACATGGTCAACGGTAACGGAATCGAAGAGAGCTTCAATGATCGCCTCAGACAGGCTGAGTCGGCGGAAAGAGAAGTGCAACGGCTAGAACCCTTGGCTGCGGAAGCTCCCCAATTGCGTCTGCAAAAGGCCAAAGCCCAGAAGGAAGAAGAGCGCAAGCGGGCCAAAGATGAGTCCATCTACAAAGCTAAAAACGCGGCCCAAACAGCCTCCGACAAGCAGAAACGGGTGCCGGATTTGCTGGGACAAGCCGCCCACACGGTTATTGAGCTCTACACTCTCTTGAAAGAGATCGACAGCTCCCGACGTCAGGCCATGGAGGCATTGGCCGTCGCCGACCGCGTGGACTATGACATCGAGTTGGAAGAGGACGAGGAACACGAGCGCTCCTTGGACCGCGACACCCGTGGCCTGGCCTACGCGTTGGCCGCCCGCCACGGCGACACCAAGGTCAAACAGATGTTGGAGGAGCTCGACCCCGAATTCACCATGTTGCGTGGCTGCAATCTCGACGAACCGCTTTACCGTGACGTGGCAGACTTCGTGGTCCGGCATGCAGTGCCCCAAGAAGCGCCCCCCCAAGCGCTGATGACCAAGACTCCAGAGCCCGCGACCAGTGTGCCGGTGCCCCCATTCCCAGACCAGCCGTCCGATGGCGCCGAGGCTACCGGTCCTGATGGAGCTAGCGGGGAAATCGGGGCCGGCGGCCCCAACATTTAAGCGGCTTCCTTCTCCACCCGGCTATCCACGCACCCCAACACCCGCTGAATTTTTCGGGAGATTCTGACATGACTTCTTTAGACGAATACGCCGATAAATATCCGAGTATCCGCATGGAACGCCGGAACGGCATCCTGCAGATGACATTTCACACCGACGATGGCCCTCTGCAGTGGGGAGGCAGCCCCCACAAAGAGTTCTCCCAGGTATTCGTCGATGTTGGCAGCGACTTCGAGAACCGTATCGTGATCATGACCGGCACTGGCGATACCTTTACCGGCCCTCAGGGCACTGCCGCCACCACCCCTAAACGCCCCCCCAAAGACTGGGACCAGACCTACTGGGAAGGAAAACGCATCCTGACTAGCCTGCTCGACATCGAAGTGCCCATGATCAGCGCCATCAACGGCCCGGCGCTGCGCCACTCGGAGATTCCCCTGCTGTGTGACATCGTTCTAGCCTCGGACACCGCTGCGTTCCAAGACTCGGGCCACTTCATGAGCGGCCTCGTCCCAGGCGACGGCATGCACATCGTCTATCCCTTGCTTCTGGGCGTAAACCGTGGCCGCTATTTCCTGCTCACGGGCCAGCGAATCGAGGCACAAGAAGCCCAAGAGTTGGGCCTGGTCAATGAAGTCATGCCACAAAGCGAACTGCTGCCTCGAGCCTGGGAATTGGCGGAGCAGATGGCCAAGAACTCGGACATAGTGTTGCGTTACACCCGAGTGGCCATGAATCTGGTGATCAAGCGCCAGATTCACGACCTGTTGGGCTACGGGCTGGCCTTGGAAGGCCTAGGATCGGCCGACACCATGCTCAACCAAGGCTGACCAAAGGCGAATATTAGGCAGCCCAAGGCACGGCGGGTCTTGAATCTTCGAAGCTAATCTGGCACTATTAACCTATGCAGATTGGAGCTTTTGAACTGAACGATCCGCTTCCCGAGTTGAGAGAACCTCACGTGTTCGCCATGGTGCGTCCGTGGGTTGACGTCGGTAGCGTGGGAACGCTCACCCTCAACCGGCTGGAGCGCTTTATGGGTTCCAAGGAATTGGGCCGCCTCTCGCGTCCGGGCACCTTCTTCGACTTCACCCGCTACCGACCCAATATGCGGTTAGTGGACGGCAAACGCGAAGTCAAGATACCCAACAGCGTCATTCGCTACGCCATCACCGATGACGGCCCCGATTACCTGTTCCTGCACCTGATGGAGCCTCACTCCAACGGCGAAGATTACACCGACTCCATACTGGAAGTCGTGAACCACTTCAACGTGAAACGCTACTGCCGTCTGGGCGCCATGTACGACGCGGTGCCCCATACTAGGCCGCTATTGGTAACCGGCAGCCTGGGAGATGTTACTCAAAACCGCCCGGTGCCCAACTTCAAGGTGCGCCAGAGCACCTACCAAGGCCCCACCACCATCATGAACCTACTCTCGGAAGGCATCGAGAAGGCAGACATCGAGTCGATCAACTTCATGGTGCATCTGCCCCAGTACGTTCAGTTGGAAGAGGACTACGCCGGGACCTCGCGCATGATCGAGGTCCTATCTTCGGTCTACAACAACATCCCAGCCGATCTGGCCCCCGTGCGGCGAGGACAGCGCCAGTACCGGGAGTTGAACTCCACCCTCGACCGGAACACGGAGCTCAAAACCCTGATCCAGCAGATGGAAGCCTATTATGATGCCCAGCTCGACTCGGAAGAGGCCTCTTCGCCGTCCGCGGAGAAGTCGGAGACTTCAGGCACCCAGTTATCGCCTGAGATTGAGCAGTTCCTCAGCGAATTGGGCGGACGCCTGGACGCCGATTCCGACGAGTAGCCTTTCGGGCGTCTCGGCCACGATTTCTTTCGGCTTTCCTCCCTCAAGCATTGCCTCCCGCTCTAATGCATTTGGCCGTTCGGCATATTTGCTTGCTATAATTGGCCGTCTATTTCAGCGTACGCAGGTGACCCTCCGATGCAGTTAAAACTATTCGTCCAGGGCTGTTTTGAGCAGCATTACAATTCCATGATGCGGGCGGTTGACGGTCTTAGCCCGGAGGAGATGGCCTGGACGCCCAACGACCAGTGCTCGCCCATCGCCTTCTTGGTCTGGCACTACGGACGCACCTTGGACCGCTGGCTGCACACCCGGCTCAAGGGCGACGCGCAGGTGTGGGAAGGCGGCGATTGGGCCGAGCGGTTGGGCCGAGCCCCAGCAGTGGACAGCGACACCGGTTATGGTTTTACCATTGACGACCTCAAGGCCTACCGGGCACCAGCCACAAAGGCGCTGCTGGAGTACGTGGCCGTCGTCCGGCAAGAGAGCGTCGAGTACTTCGAGTCCCTGATCGAGGCCGATTTCGACAGTATGACCGTCGCCAACCCCAGAGGCGGAACAATGTCTCTAGCGTTCATGTGCCAGCAGTTGGTCTGGGAATTCAACCAGCACGGCGGCCAGATTGGCTATCTTCGTGGCGAGCAACGGGGCCTGGAAGACCCTGGGTATTCGGGCGGTCTCTTAGAGTCGTTAGCGAAGAATGCCAAATAATCCTCTCTTATTGATGGTCCAGATCACCTGCGCCGACGAGCATTTGGACGCTTTCAACACCTGGTACAACAGCCACCTTCCCAATCTGCTGCGGATTCCAGGGATCACCTGGGCCCAAAGGTATATCAACCTTGAAAAGAGCGAGCCCGGCACAACCCGGTTCGCCGCTTTGTATGGGATCAGGGACGCAGCGGATTTTCCGTCATTGCTCGACCGCACTGGTAGCTCTGAACTTCACCCGATCGCAGCCAGCGAGTTTGCCGCTTTCAGCCAACTGGATGGCATGTCCGGCCATGTTGCCAATGTCTACGAGCAGATAAATGGGTCTCCACTCAGAGCGCCACTGCTGGAGTCGGACCGGCCTCTTAGTATCGTAACGGCCAGCGTAGACCCGGAGCACGAAACTGAGTGGGACAACTGGTATACCGAATCCCACGTCCCCAACTTGTTGAAGATTCCCGGCTACGTGATGGCAGGTCGTTTCCGTGTGTTGGAACATCCAGCGTTGGATGGGTTTAATTCTGGTCCCAAATACCTGGCCATTTATGAATGTGAGAACGAAGCTGTCTTGCCAACTCTTCA
>VFHF01000077.1 GCA_009392095.1 SAR202 cluster bacterium | reverse complement strand
TGTGGGCGGCGGTCACTGGCCTCGATCAAGGCTTGCTTTACATCAAAACGCTTTGCTCCCAGGCTTCGGGAGTAAGTAACTGTCCGTATTACGCTTGAATGAAAGTCAACGCTGTGCCGGCGGTCAGAAGTTCATCCAACTCCTGCCGGTGGCTGTCCCACTCGGGGGTTTTTAGGTTTACGCCGCTTAAATCAGGGGCGTTAAGGGCCCGGCAGGCCGCCAGGATGAGCGCTTCCCGTTGGGCCTGGCCCCTTGGTCCGGGCAGACCCATGGCCCCGGCAAGTTCGCCGGCAGCGTCCGCCAAACTCTGGAGTATTTGCCTGTTGGTGTCGGGGCCAAAGTTGGAGGCCGGTTCTCCGAATCTCTGATCCGGTTCCGGGGACTGGTCAAGGTTGCTTCCTGTAGACATAAGACCAAGTTAGCACACCACCCAATTTGGAGGCTAGTTATAGGTATCACGGCCTGCAAAGTATCGGTAAACATTACCCATCAATCATCATGATATACTCGGAAAATTACGGGTGAGTTACGGGGGGCAGGCACGGCCGCCAACGCCCACCACAGGCAGGAGAAAGATGGACGCATTTGCCATGACCGAGATCGTGGATCAGCATCGCCAGAATGGCGAGCTGTATCACGAATTCCTTAGGAAGGAACGTCTCAGTGTTGGCTTGTACGTCTTGGAAGCCGGGGCCACCGACCCCCAATCACCGCATACTGAAGATGAGATTTACTACATCGTCTCGGGAGCAGGCATCATTGAAGTTGATGGCGACGCCCGGGCAGTTGGCGCTGGGGCTGTTATTTACGTGGACGCCCGCGTTGCCCATCGCTTCCACTCCATCACTGAAGACCTCAGCGTGATCGTCGTTTTTGCGCCTCCGCGCCGGTCTATGGCAGTGCAAAGTTAGGAGCGAAATAGTGCCAGACGTAGAGATAATGGGCATGATTGGCGTCAACCGGGAGCGAGATTCATCCCGGGGCGTAACTGTTAGCCTATTCGGTGGCGGGATCAATCCTGCTGATGAAATTCCCGCTGGGATCGACGCCGATTACATTGCGGAATTCTCCCAGGCCCATGAGGCCAGCGGTTTCGACAAAGTCTTGATCGGCTACTCATCGGCCACGGCCGAGGGTTTCGCCGTTGCCGGATATGCCGCGTCCCAGACCAAGACCCTGGGATACCTCATCGCCCATCGACCTGGTTTCGTATTCCCCACGCTCCTCGCCCGCCAAGCGGCCACTCTGGACCAGCTCACCGAAGGCCGCATCGCACTGCACATCATAAGCGGTGGTAGCGACCTTGAACAGCGGCGGGACGGTGATTGGAGCGACCATGACGCCCGTTACCGGCGCACCGACGAGTTCATGGGCGTTTTAAGTCGAGTTTGGACCGAGACCGCGCCATTCGACCACGAAGGCGAGTTCTACAAATTTGAGCAGAACCTCAGCGAAGTCCGGACCTTTCAGAAACCGGGTGTGCCGCTCTATTTCGGCGGCGCATCGGATGTCGCCAAAGACGTCGGTGCTAAACGGGCCGACGTCTTTGCCCTATGGGGAGAACCGCTAGAGGCGATAAAAGGGCAGATAGCAGATATCCGGGCACGCGCCGCCAAATACGGCCGCACCGTTCGCTTCAGCGTTTCCGTCAGGCCTATCTTGGGTGACACCGAGGGCGAAGCTTGGGAACGGGCCAGAGGCATTCTGGAGCGAGTTAAGTCTTCCGTCGGGGACACCATCGGCCTAGGGAAACCGGCCAGGCTGCAGTCCGAAGGGTCACGCCGGTTGTTGGACTTTGCCGCCAAGGGCGACATCCATGATAAACGTCTCTGGATGCCTATCGCCGCCACCACCGGCGCCGCCGGCAACACAACCGCCTTGGTGGGCACCGCCGAACAGGTGGCCGAGTCTCTGCTGGCCTACCATCAGGCCGGGGCATCAGCCTTCATCATCCGAGGCTTCGACCCTATGCAAGATACCATAGACTGGGGGAAGGAGCTGATTCCAATGGTTAGGGACGGCGCGGCCGCGCTAGCTAAATAGCCGGGCGCTACCTCAATTCGAACAGACGACCGAACAGGGCAAAGAACCGGGACGAGTCCACATCCTGCGTCAACGTTATTTCCCCCGGGCCTCCGGTCTCTGAAGTTGCACCCAGCAACTCGCCCTTTTCTATGCCAACGTCCAAGTCGATTTTAGTGGCGGTGGCGATGGCCGGATGTAGAGCGATTGCCATGGCCAACGGGTCACAGAACTCGAACTCCTCCCTGCTAGCCTCACGATGGAACCACCCTTGCAACATGTCTAGCATCAGGCGGCCAAGTGGGGTGGCGGACTTCAGGCCCAGCGCCTGCTCCCGGCTTATCTTTACCTGACGGCAGGCCGCCAGGTCCACCATGGTTATCGGCAGGCGGCTAGAGAGGACTATATCCGCAGCCACGGGGTCGCAGTAGAAATTGAACTCTGCCTCGGGCGTGACGTTACCTGGCGTATTCACGGCGCCGCCCATCACCACGATTTGTTTGGCTTGCTCCAAGGCGATGGGGCGCTCCCGAAGTAGCACGGCAAGGTTAGTCAACGGTCCCAAAGCCACTAACACAGCCTCACCCCGCTCGCCGGTCAACTGGTCGTAGAGAAATTTGACCGCTCCATCTTCAACTGGCCCATTAGCCGGGTCCGGCAGACGTTGAGACAGCCCACCCGGACCGTGGAAATGGGGTGCATAAGCGAACTTGCCACGCAAGGGCCGGGATGCACCCTTGGCCACTGGTATGTCGCTTCGGCTCGCGGCCTGGAGCAGGGACAGGGCGTTGCGCGTGGCCCGCGCCAGAGGAACGTTGCCGCCCACGGTGGTCAAGCCTAGAATCTCAATCTCAGACGCCGCCATGGCCATCAGAATGGCGATGGCGTCGTCAACCCCGGGGTCAGTGTCAATGATAAGTTGGATCTGCTGGGTCATAGGTCTCGAGCATACACCTGGAGGGGCCTATTGGAAGGGAAGAGGGTCTTTATAAAGGTACGCGGAGTTGGTGAACGCGGCCAGAGACTCCAAACCTGTGTGCAAGAACCGGTATCCGGTGGCTTTGTGGAGCTTTCCGGTGCTCATCAAGATGGGCCAGCGGGCCTGGTCCAGAGTATCGCTTGAAGCTTCCCGCTGCAGGCGTAATCCCCGGCAGACTTGGACCAGTGGATAAGCCAGGAAAGGTGGCAGACTGATTAACCGGCTGTTGATTATCTTGGCCATCTCCCGGTAGTGGACGACCCCGTCGCCGGCAACATTGAAGGTCCCTGGAATCTCTTGTTGGATGATGATCGACATGACCCTGGCGAGGTCGTCGTCGTAGACGAATTGCAAGGGCGGGTCGTAAGGAGCTACACCAAGCATCCAAGGATGAAAGAAGTTCTGGGTCGTAAGGTTGTCGGCACCGTTACCCAACACGATGCATGACCTGAGCACAGTTATCTTGATGTCATTTTGCGCCCGGGCGAACTCCTCCAAAGCCAGCTCGCAGTGGTGCTTGTCGTGTGCGTAAGGAAAATCGTGGGACGGCCTCATTTCAGCGTCGTCTGGGATGGGGACGGGGTTGTCGATGTGGGCGCCGTACACCAGATGAGAACTTAGGTAGATCAGGTGGGTGACGCGTGAACTGACGCATGAGGCCATCACGGACCGTAATGTCTGCAGGTTCTCTTCGTGGATCTCAGCAACCTCACGGCGGTTGGCTCCCCGGCGTGCATTGAAAGCCAGATGGACCAGGGTTGTTGCGCTTTGGTCGTTCAGTTCGTCTTCGATGGGCTCAGATACGTTCTTGCGGAAGACGGTAATGTTGTGGACCGGAAGGGGTAGGGGAGCCACGTCAAAAGCGACCAACTTCCGTATGCTGGGCTCCTGTTCCAGCCGTTGCAAAAGTTTGGTGCCGATGTAACCTGAGGCCCCGGTTACAGCCACTACTCTACCCTGTTGCGCCATCCTATCCTGCCGTCCAAGGGGTTGCCGTGTAGAAGAAAGTTTTAGACAAAATGTCTTGGGTAAAGGTTACCGGAGGTGAGAGAAGAGAGGCAACATGCTGCCAAGCCAGGTCTTGGCCGTTATGCCGATCTTTTCAGCCTTGCTCAAGGAAATTCGAGACTCCAAAACGTCGTATTCCGACGATTCGATCCGGTCCAAGACCTTGGAGTAAAGCGCTCCCAAAACAGCAGGGCAAGCCCGTGACCGCCGCGAGAGATAGGGCAGCAGCTTGAATCCACGGTCGAAATATTCCCGGGCGCGTTTCGACTGGAAGTTCATCAGGTCAAGGAATGCCTGGTTGCGGACGCTGTTTTTCAAGTCTTCTTCGGAATACCCGAACTGAGCCATCTCATCCTGGGGCAGATATACCCGGCCCATATCGAAGTCTTCACGCACATCGCGAATGATGTTCGTCAATTGCATCGCCAAGCCCAGGTCCACTGCATATTCTTTGGCGTCGTCATCCTCGTAGCCGAAAATCTGAAGACAGATCAGGCCCACAACCGACGCAACCCGATAGCAGTATTCCCGGAGTTCCTCAAAGTTCTGGAAACGGTCTTTGACCAGGTCGCTTTCGACTCCCAGAATCACCTCTTGGAAGTATTCTTGGGGAATCTCGTAATTACGTGCTACATCCGCCAGCGCTACATAGACCGGACTGGAGGCTTCGCCGGAATAGGTGCTGTTCAGGCTGGTCTGAAGTTCGGACAGGGCGGTTAATTTAGCTTCAGTGGAAGTTCCCTCGTCCACAGAATCATCGCAATGGCGGCAGAACGCGTAGGCGGCATAGATGGCACGGCGCTTGGCGGCAGGTAGGGTCAGAAAGGCGTAGTAGAAGTTCTTTGCTTCCCGCTTGGTTATGATCCGGCAAGCCTCATACGCCGAGTTCAAATCTATCGTGGGGTTGGTGGTGGGAGGGTACATACGACCTGCCAGATTATAGTGGGTGATCAGGAGGCCAATGAGTCAGCCATTTAAATTACAGGGCAGGGCCGGTCAACCCTTGTTTTTGCCCAATGGGGCTTGGCCCAGCCCGCACATTC
>VFHF01000076.1 GCA_009392095.1 SAR202 cluster bacterium | reverse complement strand
GAGCAAAGACCTGTTCAAAATGTTGGTCATAGGTCCGTCCAAAGCCCCGGTCCGCACCCTGGCCTATCAAGGAGACCCGGAGACGACCATCGAGTTGGGCGTCCGCCCTGATATAGATCTGGGGAATCCGGAGGACCTCGACGCCCGGGACGACCAGCATGACGAAGAAGGATATTGGGAGCAGCCTGAGTCAGGCCTGATCCCAACTTGGAGCACCAAGGAACCCGCTCCAAGAAAGGGTCCCAAGCCGGCCGCAGCTATCGTCGATGACGGCACTGGCGCCGTGAAGAATAGGAAAAGAGGTTGGCAGACGCCCAACGTGGACCTGCTCACGCCGCCTGACACCCACCACGCCCCTGAAGCAGCCCTCCAGGAGATGGCGCGGCTGGTTGAGAGCACGCTTGGCGACCACGGCGTTAGAGTTGAGGTCACCGACGTAAAAGCCGGACCTAGGATCGTGCGATTCGGTATGGTTCCCGGTTGGGTGCCCAAACGGGGAGAATCCGGCCGGGGCACGATCGGTATGGACACAGCCGATGCCGACCCGTCAGCCCTCGAGCGAAGCCGGGTTAAGGTCCAGAGCATATTGACCAGGGAAAAAGACATGGCTCTGGCGCTAAAGACCCCGTATCTGAGGATCGAGGCGCCGGTGCCGGGCGAAGCTCTGGTCGGTCTGGAAGTGCCCAGTCCTTCACCCAGCAAGGTGCATCTGCGTGAGGTCATGGAGACCCCGATTTTCAACAGAATCCTGGCCAAGGGCGGACTGCCCATCGCTTTGGGTCAGGACACCGGAGGCAGCCCGGTGGTTTTGGATCTGGCGTCACTGCCCCACATGCTGATCGCAGGCGCCACAGGCAGCGGAAAGAGTGTCTGTATCAACTCCATCGTTGCCTCATTCTTGCTCACCAAGACGCCGGAGCAGTTGCGCATCCTCATGGTTGACCCGAAGAGGGTAGAGCTGACTCCGTTCAATGGCATTCCCCATCTGATAGGGCCGGTGATCGTCGACGCTGAAGAGGTGAACACCGCCCTCCGGGGATTGATCCGAGAGATGCTGGGCCGCTACAAACTTATGGAAGAGGTCGGCGCCAGGAACATAGAGGGTTATAACAAGCGGGCCAAGGATAAGATGCCCTTCTTGGTGTTGATCGTTGATGAGTTGGCCGACCTGATGATGGTTGGCGGTTTCGAGGTGGAACAAAACCTGGTGCGGCTGGCCCAATTAGGCCGAGCCACCGGAATCCACCTGGTTCTGGCCACCCAACGTCCTTCGGTCAACGTGGTGACAGGCCTGCTCAAGGCCAATATTCCAGCCAGGGCCGCATTTGCCGTGGCATCGCAGGTCGACTCCAGGGTAATCCTCGACGCCGTTGGTGCGGAAAAGCTGTTAGGCAAGGGCGATATGCTGCTGTTGCATAACGAATCGCCGAAACCCAGCCGAGTCCAGGGCACGTTGGTCTACGACCAGGAGATTGATCACATGGTCGAGTTCTGGCTGGGCCAAGAGGGACCGCCGTTGCCGGTCATCAATGTGGGAGAGCCCGAGATAGATGTAGACGGAGATACCGTGAACGCCACCATCATGGAAGAAGCCAGAGAGTTGGCGGCGCGAAATCCTCAATTGTCCAGCTCTTTTCTGGAGCGGCGGCTTAAGATTGGCAGCGGCAAGGCTTCGGAAGTAATAGAACTGCTGGAAGAAGAAGGCTTTCTAGACACGAATTAACCGGACTACAGCTACGCCTTCTACACCTTGGGGGCTGGCGACCTGCCTCCGCTATTTTTCAACCACGGCCTGTTTTGCTATGATTGCCGTAGACATGCGCGGGGGCGCTGATTGGGCGCCCGGGTTGATTTACTAGTTCTTGCTGATAGACCTTCATACACACAGTTACCCCCACTCTGACGACAGTTTCATGAGCGTGGATGAATTGATTGAGGGCTCCAAGTCATTGGGACTTGACGGTATCTGCCTTACCGATCACGATGTTTTCTGGACCGACGAGGAGACTAGAGAGCTTTCCAGCAAGCATGATTTTCTGGTTATCCCGGGCTGTGAGATCAATACCGAGTCTGGCCACGTATTGGTGTTTGGGCTAAGTGGCTACGTGTTTGGCATGCATAGAGCCGAATTCCTACGATCGTCCGTAGACCAAGTAGAGGGTGTGATGATTGCGGCCCATCCGTACCGGCGCCGTTTTCTAGAAGAGCCGGCGGAAAAACTCGAAGCCCGACAAGAGATGCTGGAACGGGCTTGCGGCGATGAGTTCTTCCGAATGTGTCAAGGTATCGAGGCCTTGAACGGGCGGGGCCTGGCGATTCAGAACCAGTTCTCTCTTGAGCTTGGTGGGCTTTTGAGAGCTAATATGACGGCAGGCAGCGACGCCCATAAAGTGGAACAGATTGGGACCGTGGCAACCGAATTCCAACGGCCGGTTACCTGTCTGAAAGACCTTATAAGAGAACTGAGGGAAGGACGATACCAGCCCGTGGACCTGAGGCAAACGGTTGTGCCCAATCCTTAAACGGAATTCTATGAGCAGTGGCTGATTTACTCACCGTAGAAGACCTGACAGTTAGTTTCGGTACCTCCGCCGGGCGGGTAAAGGCGTTGAATAACGTGAGTCTCTCCGTGCCAGCGGGCGAGGTCGTATGCGTGGTTGGGGAAAGCGGATCCGGCAAGAGCACCCTGGCGCTCACGATCATGGGGCTTCTGCCGCATAACACGGAAGTCTCGGACGGCCGGATCATGTACTGTGGTATAGACCTGCTACGTGCAGAACCGGAGCAGATGCGCGATCTAAGAGGCCGGGAAATCTCTCTGGTATTCCAGGATGCGCAGTCTGCATTGAACCCCATCGAAGCCATCGGCCCTCAGTTGGAAGAAGTGATACTGGCGCACAGCAACGTTACGCTCCGTGGCGCGAACCAGATGGCCCAGGACATGCTCTTTGAGATGGGGATGGCCGACCCGAAGCGGATAATGGGTCAGTTCCCCTTCGCTCTTAGCGGCGGCATGTGCCAGAGGGTGATGATGGCCATGGCGTTGATTATGCGCCCCAAATTACTGATCGCCGATGAACCTACCTCGGGGCTGGACGTTACCCTTCAGGCTGAGATATTGCATAAGATCAAGGAACTGGTAAAAGATCACAACGCCTCGGTCCTGTTAATCACCCATGATATGGGCGTGGTAGCGGCCATGGCCAACAAAGTGGGAGTGATCTACGCGGGGAACGTGGTGGAGACCTCAGAGGTTGTTCCGCTGTTTCGCCGCCCCCAGCATCCCTACACCTGGTCGCTGCTTCAGTCTTTGCCCCGGTTGGATGATCCCGGCAAACGAATTGAGCCGTTGCCCGGTACTCCTCCCGACATGATTAAGCTGCCTGAAGAGTGCCCGTTCTTGCCGCGCTGCTTCAAAGCGCGGAACCAGTGCCGGACCGATCCGAAACCGCGATTGTTTGAGTTGGAAACAGGGCACATGGTAGCCTGCTTCAATCCCGTGATTCCCGAGGAACAAGACTAGGCTCCCCGGCCGAGGCTAGGTTCTCCCTAGCGGTTGGCTACTTCGTCGCCTACCAGCAGTTCCAAAGCTAGATTAGGCTCCATCCTTCCCTTTTTGATGGCCAGATCGGTCTCTAAAAGCCGGTTGTAACGCCAAACGATCTCCGGCATGGAATGACGCCGGGCTTGCTCCGTGGTCTTCCTAACCACAAAGTCGGAAGACGTACCCAGCCTTCCCTTCATCTCGCTCTGGGGCACCCCACGGTCTATGGCATCTCTGGCCAAGGCCAGAAGCCTTAATTGGCGTTCGACCATACCGATGATCTGCGGAGCTTCTTTGCCATCTTCGTTCAATTGGTGCAGTAGGCGTAGCGCCACACCGGGTCGGCCGTCGATCATCGCGTCGACCGCGACGAATATGTTGGCCTCGCGGACCTGGGAGACCATCTCGTTAACGTCCGTGTCCTGTATCTCGCGGCCGGAACAATAAAGCGCCAATTTCTCTAGTTCTTGGTCTAGTGTCCAGAGGTCGTTTCCCACCAGGTCGGTGATCGACCGGATTGCTGCTGGGCCGATATTCGCGCCTTTGGCTTCAACAACTGACTTTACCCAACGGGCCAGCGCCTCGCCGGCTGGGGCGGACAACTCTTCCACCTGAGAAACAGGCCGCAGCATACGTAGCAGCGGATTGTTGGCGCCCAATGCCCTGTCGATAAAGACCAAGACAGTGGTGCCGGGCATCTGGGGAATGGCATCGCCTAGGGATTGCCATTGGGCAGCAACCCCTGAGTCGGTGGAAGAGCCACGCCGGCGGCTGCGTCCTTGCGACTCGGCCGTGCCCAATAGCCCGTCAACGACCACCAGGCGGTAATCGTCCATGAACGGGAGGGCGTTGCACATACTTAGTAATTCGCCAGGCTTGGCTTGAGACCCAATCAGGCGATGGCGGTTGGCGTCCAGGACGTCGGCGGCGCCAGCCTCGGAGATAAGCTCGTTCAGACGTCTGGGAACAAGGAAACTGTCCCCGTGGAGCAGGTATGCGGGCAATTCAGACTCCCTAAGTTGATCCAGGCTGGCGGGCCGGATTATATCACCGGCGCTCTCGGCTCACGCCCGGTCAAATACTCTGGGATAGTCACCATTTTTCTTGTGGCGGCAATGCCATCAGTGTGATTTAATAATTTAGGCTTTTAACAAGAGCGCTAAATACCCAAATTGGAGATCCGATCAAGATGGATTTTGCCCTTTTCTCACATGTTCCTTGGCCTGAAGGGAGTGAGCCTAAGCAGATATATGATGACATTACTGAAGAGTTTTTGCTGGGGGAGAAACTGGGCTTCAAAAGCGCCTGGATCGCCGAGCACCACTTCACCCGCTACGGCCTCGGGTCCGCACCTATGGTCCTTGCCAGCAACCTTTTAGCCAAGACCAAGACCCTT
>VFHF01000075.1 GCA_009392095.1 SAR202 cluster bacterium | reverse complement strand
CCTACCTTTGAAGTACCCCACCCCCGGTGCCTTCCTAATGTGGTGTGTCTCTGAAAGCGTGATGACCACGTTAGCCCAAAATCCGGATCACACTAACTACTTTTCCGCGAACTTCTATATTTTCCTTAAGGGCGTATATAGGGGTCCATTGTTGAGTTGGCAGGTTGCAGGCGTATGTAGTCACCTTCACTGTAGAATTTCCGGAGTATTGCTGTTTCTTCTTTTCTAAACCAGACAACGACTATTTCTCCGTCTTTTGCGCATCGGGTCGGTTTGATGACTACAACATCACCGTCATTAATAAGAGCGTCAATCATCCTTGTCCCAATCACTCTGAGGGCAAATAGTTCACCGAATTTTTCTACGAGTTCAGCAGAAACTTCAACCGTGTCAAATTCCTGGGCGGTATAGAGTTCCAAGCTCAGATTTGGGTTGGTAAAGAATAAGCCGACCGCCCAAAGCAACAGCTTGTCTAGCGACCCAGCAAGCGCAGTTGCCATCTCAGATAACGTTCTGAAACCAATTGTTTAACCGTGTATAGTCTTCCGCATCTGACTCTTTCATTAAGAAAATAAGAGGAGGTTGTCTCAATGATAGGTCGGGATCAGGGATCTCAGCGTAAGCCTGATGCAATGCAAACATTCGTGCAGCACGTGATCTCTAGTGAATATGAAGATCTCTCTGAACAAGCAGTCCAGTCGACAAAGACCTTTATATTAGACTCTTTGGGCGTCATGATTTCGGGAACCTTGGCGCCAGGCGTTCCTGAAACTCTTCAAACCCTCCGTTATTGGGGAGGCCGAAAAGAGAGCACTATTCTCGTTTTCGGAGGTAAGTTGCCGGCTCCCTTGGCCGCCATGATGAATAGTTTTATGCTCCACAACCAGGAGTTTGACTGCGTCCATGACGATGCTGTGCTCCATCCGTTTACTACTGCGCTCCCAGTTGCGCTTGCTGTTGCAGAGTCCAAAGGAAGAATTACAGGGAAAGAACTTCTGACAGCCGTCGCTTTAGGGGTGGATGTTTCTTGTTCGATTGGGGTTTCTTCCCGCTCCGCTATGTCGTTCTTCCGGCCTGGCACCGCAGGTGCATTTGGGGCAGTAGCCGCTGGTGGGAAATTAGCAGGTTTGGATGAAGAAACTCTAAACAACGCTATGGGTGTGGCATATAGCCAAATCTGCGGCACTCTTCAGCCTCATCACGAAGGGGCGATGGTGATTTCCATGCAGACCGGATTTAATGCCAGGGCCGCAACCACCGCTATAGCCCTTGCAGAGCGAGGAATTATAGGTGCTTCCGAAGTTTTAGAAGGGAAATATGGCTATTTCCGACTATTCGAAGGGGAATATGAGGTAGACGGTGTATTAGCGAACCTGGGGAAGGTCTGGCAGGTGGAGAGAGTTGGGCATAAACCGTTTCCTACCGGGCGTTTGACTCAAGGCGTTGTCGAGGCGGCCTTATCTTTGAGTGATACCTACAATATCGAACCTCAAGATATTGTGGCATGTGAAGCTATGGTCTCACCATTGGTTGAGCGTTTGGTGGGCCGACCATTGGGCGACGACAACCCATCTGCCCAGTATGCCAAATTGTCCATCCCTTTCGTCGTTGCGACAGCGTTGATCCGAAAAAATGTCTTTATCAGTGATTTTTGGGTGAGCGCATTGTCCGATCCTTTGATCCATTCAATGGCACGCCGAATCAGTGTGGTTCGAGACCCACAAATACTAGATGAGAACGCCATGATGCCTATACGCCTTCGTATAACTTTAAAGACCGGAGCGGTCCATGAACTTCGTCTGGAACAAATGATGGGACACCCGGACAAAGCATTAACGAAAGAGCAACATCTGAACAAGTTCGAAGCCTGTTGGGATGCGGGTGCAGCCCATTTACCATCCGACAACCGGGAGCGGTTAGTGGAGGCGGTTGATCGCCTCGATGAACTAGAATCAGTGGACGAGATTATTCGTTTATTAACCCCCAGAACCGGACTGATTGGTTAAGAAATTGGTCCTGAGAACCTCGGGTCCTTTGTTAAATGATCAGCTCACTTCATGTTCGGCATGGAAGACCCGATGACGAGAAATCAGAATGCTTCCTGTAGAAGAGCATTTAACTGTCAGTGAAGTGAGACGGTGGGGTGGATGGCAACGTGGTGGGAATCGTTAACAGATTAAAGACGTTTTTACTTTCCTAGAGATATTGAATCCCTTAAAGCGATGCGGCTTGTAAATATTATTGCGGCTCTCTTAGACGAAACGGAGTGCGAAGCCCCTGCGTTGACAGCTGAGATTTGTGAGGATATTAAAGCATCAATCCCCCCGGGCAGGACGGTGCGGTATCAAATCCCAGCTCCGGCGAAACTCCATAAATTTGTCAGGCGATTATTGGACCCGCTGGATTTGCCCCAATTGGAATTCTATGTGGTTAAAACTTCTGAGATAGACCGGATATTTGGCGAACGGTCTAGTATCAGCATCAATCAAGTTAAGACCATCAGCAAGGCATATTCTGCTAATGGTCTCATGAATACTGTCGATGCTGCGTTCTCCGCTTAACCACACCCCTAACCCTTGAAGTACCATACCTCCTAACAAGAAAAGCCTCCGTGGTTGACGGGGCTTCCGTGTAGGTGTCGCCAATTGGCGATGACCAGATTCGCCCGTAGGGAGGTTTGAAAATGGACGAAATCCGTCTTGGCGTAGAACGACACACATTCACGATATTGGCCAAGTGCCCGCGCACCGGCGCTTTGGGCATTGCAATAGCCACCTACTCCTTAGGAGTAGGTGGCTATTGTCCGGCCATCAATCCGCAGGCCGGCGTTCTTGCCAGCCAAGCCTTCGCCGACCCGCGGCTGCGTCCGATAGGAATGCAAATCCTGGAATCAGGGTCATCAGCTGAGCAGGCTTTGAAAGGGATGCAAGATGCCGATTCGTATGCGGACTACCGGCAGATTGGAATCGTGGATGCCCAAGGCGACGTGGCAGCATATACAGGGCCGAAGGCAAGAGACTGGGCCGGGCATGAAACTGGGGTGGGTTACGTGGCCATGGGCAATGTGATGGTCGGCCCTCAAGTTGTGGACGCCATGGCACGCACCTTTGAGTCTACGGAGACGGAAGTCTTGGAAGAGCGGCTACTCCGTTCTATAGAAGCTGGCCGGGATGCTGGTGGGCAACCTGAAGGGCAGCGTTCCGCAGCGTTGATTGTTTACCGTGTCGAGGAGTCTTATCCCTGGATGGACTTACGAGTCGATGCCCACGATGAGCCAGTAGGTGAGTTGCGGCGGGTATATGAGCTATACCAGCCCATGGCCGACTATTATTACTATCTACGACCTCAGGACCCTGCCAACACCCCAACCCAGCAAGAATGGGTCGC
>VFHF01000074.1 GCA_009392095.1 SAR202 cluster bacterium | reverse complement strand
TGCCGGCAAGAACACCGATGTCACAGTTGTGGAAAGTTACGTTGGTCCCAAGGACAGCGAGTATTTCACCAACGCCGTTACTGAGTTTTCACTCGCAGACGGAGCGCGAATCGACCACTACCGGTTGCTCTTGGAAGGGGAGAAAGCCTTCCATGTCGGCACCAGCCGGGTCAAACAAGAAAAGGACAGCAGCTTCAATTCGGCGTCTTTCGCCCTAGGCACCGCGCTGGCCAGGAACGACCTTCAAGTCTTGTTGGACGGACCGGGCGCATATTGCTCGTTGAACGGCCTGTACCTCACTGCCGACAATCAACACATCGATAACCTAATCAGCATCGATCACGCTCAACCCCACTGCACCAGCCGTTTGAACTACAAAGGAATTTTGGACGGCAGGTCGCGGGCGGTTTTCGGTGGCGAGGTGATGGTGCGCCGGGACGCCCAAAAGAGCGACGCGGAGCAGACCGACAAGAACCTGATTCTCTCCAAGTTGGCCGAAGTGGACAGCAAGCCCAGTCTTCTGATCTACGCCGACGATGTGAAATGCAACCATGGCGCCACCGCTGGGCACATAGACGCCGACACCCTTTTCTACCTGCGCAGCCGGGGCTTGGACTTAGACGCGGCCAGCCGGATGCTAGTTCACGCATTCGCTAGTGAGATTATCGACAAGGTCCGGCCGGAACCTCTGCGGGACTATCTGGATGACCTTTTCTCCGCTGCGATCCCCGATAAAAGCCTGCCCGTCGCGGGGGTTAAATGACAACCAAATTTAACGTCAACCAGATCCGGGACGATTTCCCCATCTTGAAGCAGATGGTGAATGGTAACCCACTGGTCTACTTGGACAACGGCGCAACGTCACAGAAACCCCAGTCCGTGATTGATGCCATCGTCGATTACTACACCACTACCAACTCCAATGTGCACCGCGGCGTCCATACCATGAGCCAGCAGGCGACTGATGGCTATGAGGGCGCACGAACCAAGATCCGGCAGTTCATCAATGCCCGCGACGACAAAGAGATAATTTACACTAGGAACACCACGGAAGGGATCAATCTGGTAGCTTACTCCTACGGGCGGCAGAACATAGGCCCCGGCGACGACATCATCGTCTCCAACATGGAGCACCACTCCAACATCGTTCCCTGGCAGATGTTGTGCGAGGAAAAGGGAGCCAATCTGCTGGTCGTGCCCATTGACGACTCCGGAGAACTGCTCATGGACGAGTACGAAAAGATGCTCAGTCCCCACACCAAGCTGGTCTCTATCACCCATGTATCCAATGCATTGGGCACCATCCTGCCCACCGCCCAGATAGTGGAGATGGCTCACGCCCACGGCGCGCCAGTCTTGCTAGACGGCGCTCAAGCAGTCCCACACATGCCTGTGGACATGCAGGAACTCGACTGCGATTTCTACGTGTTTTCCGGCCACAAATTATTCGGACCCACCGGCATCGGTATTCTCTACGGCAAGGCCGAGTACCTGGAGGCCATGCCGCCCTTCCTTGGTGGCGGCGAGATGATCAAGTCGGTTACCTTTGAAAAGACCATCTACAACGACCTGCCCTACAAATTCGAGGGCGGAACACCAGATATCGCTGGAGCCATCGGATTGGGCGCGGCCATCGACTACGTAAATAACCTGGGCTTTGACCAGATCACCGCTCACGAGGACGAGCTGCTCCGGTACGGCACCGACGCTTTGTCATCAATTGAAGGGCTAAAAATAATCGGCACGGCCGGTCATAAGGCCGGTATTCTATCTTTCGTGATGGACAAAGCCCACCCCCACGACATCGGGACGATTCTGGATGGACAAGGCATCGCCGTACGGACCGGCCACCACTGCGCCCAGCCGGTGATGCAGCGCTTCCAGATACCCGCCACCACCCGGGCTTCTCTCGCTTTCTACAATACCAAGGAAGACATAGACGCGCTGATTAAGGGTATCGACCGGGTTTCAGAGGTGTTCAGTTAATGGCCGGTCTTAGCGACCTTTACCAGGAGATTCTCCTGGAGCACAACAGCAAGCCCCGCAACTTCAAGAAAGTTGATGACGCGAGCCAGACGGCTGACGGCTACAATCCCCTGTGCGGCGACCAGATCACCCTCTATCTCAAGGTTGTTGACGGGGTGATTGATGACGTCGGGTTCCAGGGCTCCGGCTGCGCCATCTCCCGGGCCTCGGCATCCATGATGACCCAGAGCATCAAGGGTCAGAGTCTCGAGAAAGTCCAAGAGATCTTCGAGGCTTTCCACTACATGATTACCGAACCTGGCGGCGAGATTGATCTGGACACGCTAGGTGACCTGGAAACCCTCTCTGGCATCAACGAATTTCCCACCCGCATCAAGTGCGCCGTTCTAGCCTGGCACACCATGAACGCGGCCCTCTCCGGTGAATCAGAAGTAACGACCGAGTAAGCGGCGGGCGTAGGCATGGTTCATTCCGAGCGGTCGGCTACTTACCGTGTGCCAAGCTGAATTCGATTTTTTCCGATGGCTGATTGAAATTATGCCCCAACTGCCTGACGTCCCTTTAGACGGCCTCTACGGCGACTTAGTCATGGAACACTTCCGTAGCCCCCGCAACAGCGCGCTTATCAATGACGCCGATGTGGAAGGAGAGGAGTTCAATCCCTTCTGCGGTGACCGGGCTATCCTGCAACTCAAGCTGGACGGCCAAGGCAACGTATCCGGCGTAAGCGCCCGTGCCGAAGGCTGCTCCATAATCCAGGCAGCAACCTCCATGCTCTCCGGACTGCTGAACGGCAAATCTCTGCCCGAGGTGGAAGAACTGGGTGAGCGGTTCCGGGACGCTATGAAGAACGGTGCCGATGGCGATGAAGCTGCCTTAGGCGACCTCTTGGCCTTACAGGTAGTGCGGCAATACCCTGTGCGGATAAAATGTGCTCTACTGCCCCTGACGGCCCTGGAGGAGGGCATCAAGGATTACCGGAAGAAGTCTAACTAACGGTCCAGCCAGGTCCTCGACCAAAAGTTGTACTCGGACAATGCTGTGTTGGGCTCGAACCCCTTCAAGTCGTTGCTGAACACCCAACGTGAAGCTGCGGTCACCGGGCTGAACAAGTAGGCTTGGTCCAACACCCGGCGCTGAATCTCTACCAACTTTACCCGGCGTTCGGCATCGTCGAATTCGGCCGCCTGGGCCTCGATCATCGAGTCCAACTGAACATCGTCATGCCCGGCCAGGTTCCATTGGCCCTGACTATGCAACAGCCCGAACAGGTAACTGTTGGTGGTCGAGGTTGGAGGTAAAGCACCCACTGCCAGCTGGAAATCCCTGGCCGGCCCCATTACAAGGTCGTCGAACTGCACAGGGTTCATCCGCCGCAGTTCCGGCTTGAATCCCACTGAAGTCAGGTCGGTGAGCAGCCGTTCTTCCAGAGCTACATTCTCGCCGCCGGTCCTTTCGATGCGGACCGCAACCTCCAGCTTAACCGGCAGACGCTGACCCGAATCGATCAATAGCTGCCGGGCTTTGCCTGGGTCCGCGAAGAAGTTCTGGCGCATCTCCGACCGCTGCAAGAGCCAGTCGGCTTCCCTCACAGGTATGCCCACGCTGGCGAACCCTTGTCCCGACCACACAGTGTCCAGATAATCCCAGGGATCAATGGCCTGGAACACGGCTTGCCTGACAGCAGCCTCTTTGAGGTTTGGCTTTTGGGAGTTCATCGCTAACACCACACCTGATCCAGACCGGCGTGAAACAACCGACTGGAAATCAGGCTCGCCCTGCCGCACCATGTCCCATTCGACGGGGCCCACGGACAAGACGTCGACCAGACCGGCACGGAACGCCCCTACTTTGTCGGACTCAACCGTACCCGGAGGATCGGCCAGCGGCGCGGTGCGCATGACTGTAACGTCGAGTTGGTCTAGGAACGGCAGGCCTTCCTCGAAGTAGTTGTCGTTCCGCACGAATACCATATTTTCGCCCGGCCCGGTCTTTTGCCAGACCCATGGGCCGGTTCCGACTACCGGTGCATCTTTCAGGTCGCCATACATCGCCACAACTTCCCTCGCGACGATCTTGGCGTGTCCGTCGGCGAGGGCGAGCAGAGCATCAGCGTCTTCCAAATTTAGTTCGACCTTGAGCGTCAGAGCGTCTATCGCCCCGGCATTCCCGATGGATGACAAGAGAGCCGCATTGGGCCAACCGGGAGTCTTGAGTCGGTCCAGACTGAACACCACGTCCTCTGCGTTCAGGAAACGACCGTTCACCGGCGCTATGTTCTGCCATTTGATACCGGGCCGCAGTTTAAAAACAAACGCTAGGTCTTCGTTCAATTCCCAGCTCTGGCACAGGTCGCATTCCAGCAGCAGGTTGGGCTGCTTGGCCCCCTGCCCGGACCGGAGCCGCAACAGCCTGCTGTAGGCCAGACCCGGCCCTAGCGCTGTCAATGTTTCTTGGACCTCTTGATGGACGTCCCGGTGGGGTATCTGTGAGTCAGCGACGACCTTGAGCGTGCCGCCTGCCAAGCCGGACGGCGCCGGAGCAACAACCGAGGTGGGCATGGCAACAGGTACGCCATCGCTGACATTCGTGTCGGGAGAGGGCGTAGCGCTGGACGAGCAGCCGATGGCTAACGCAGCAGCGCCGATGACTAAGAGCCGTTTAAACGAGAATAGTTCCATGACTGACCCGTCCGTCCAATTCAACCGAGATCACAACTGATTATAAGACTAGGTGGCCGCCGGGCTATGAGGGCGGCTATGCGTCCTACGGGCAGATTAAAGGGGTTAAAAGGTGTCAGTCGGTGTGTCCTGCTGGGCTTGCCGCGGATCCGTGGGTAGTAGGTCGGGAGCGAG
>VFHF01000073.1 GCA_009392095.1 SAR202 cluster bacterium | reverse complement strand
CCACTCGTGGCGCACCCCCTGCGGAAGTTACCATCGACATCGTTGATTGTGGATTCGGGGTTTCAGGGACGATATCCTCGGGAACGCAGAATGTTCGAGTAACTAATAAGGGACAACAAGAACACGAGGCGTTTTTGATCCGACTGAACCCGGGCGCTTCGGTTGAAGAATTTTTGGACGCCTTTGAGCCTGGCACTCCTCCGGAAACGCCTCCGGGCCAGGGCCGGAGCGGGTTCCCGGCGTTAAAATCCGGTGGTGAAGACGCCACCACGGACTTCACGCCCGGCAACTATGCGTTGGTCCGTTTTTTGGAAGACCCCAACACCGGCGCGCCTCATTTTGCCCTGGGAATGATTCGCGAATTCAGTGTTCAGTGACGCAAAGTCACTCGTCAGTCTAATATTACGAAGCCCCTGGACTTGCCGCGGGCTTCGTTGTTTTTACCGGTGTGCCGCACCGGGGGGCAATTTCATTGCCTATCTTGTGTTCCCAGTCATGCTCGGGGATAATAATGCGGATATTTGCCAAGGCTCGTTAAGCCTATCTCTATGCGCCCTATCAAGTTACCCGAAGAAGAATTCACTCTGACTTCAAGAGGGAGGGTTCCAACAAATGGTAGACCTGAGACGTGCGGCCGCGATCGTCGGCGTGCACGAGCACATCACCCGGTACGCGCCGGACAAGAGCGAACAGCAGATCCAGGGCGAGAGCATCATTAAGGCCCTGGAGGATGCCGGCCTAGAGAAGAAGGACGTGGACGGCTTGTTCTGCGCTTCCATGTCGGTCCGCAGTAGCGGCCTGAACCTGGCTGATTACCTGAACATGTATCCCAAGATGGTGGACAACACCACCGTGGGCGGCGGGTCCTTCGAGTTCCACCTCTCCCATGCGTTGAACGCCATCTACGCCGGCCGCATCAACTGCGCCGTTATCACCTACGCCACCCAGGCTCGCTCTGGCGGGGTGTCGGTGGGCACCGGCGGCATCAGCAGGCAAGGCCATCCCCGGCTGGACCCTTCTCCAGACAGCTTTGAAGAACTCTACGGCCTCACAACCGTCGGTCTCTACGCAATGATCGCCCAACGTCACATGCACCTGTACGGGACCACTTCCGAGCAGTTGGCCGAGATCGCCGTGACCATGCGCCGGCATGCCGGCCTGAACCCGGAGGCGCTGTTCCGCGACCCTATCACCGTCGACGAAGTGTTGCGTTCGCCTGTGGTATCCACCCCGCTGCACCGCAACGACTGCTGCGTCATTACAGACGGGGGCGGCGCGGTTGTGGTGGCCTCCCCTGAATTGGCCCGCAACTGCAAACAGAAGCCGGTTTGGATAATCGGCGCCGGTGAAGCGGTGGCCCACCAGGGCGCTGGCAAGCGCGACCTGATGTACATCGCCGCTAAGCAGAGCCACGTGCCGGCCTTCGAGATGGCAGGCGTAACTCAGAAAGACATCGACATGGCCATGATCTACGACTCCTTCACCATCACGGTGTTGGAGACGCTGGAAGATTTGGGATTCTGCGAGAAGGGCGAGGGCGGCCAGTTCGTCCTGAATGGCCGCATCGGTTTGGGAGGCGAACTGCCCATCAACACTGACGGTGGCGGACTGTCGTCCAACCATCCTGGTATGCGGGGTCTCTTCTTGCTGCTGGAGGCCACCCGCCAACTCCGCGGCCAGTTCGAGGGTACGGAGCGTCAGGTGCCTGATTGCAAGATAGCTCTGTGCCACGGCACCGGCGGGGCATTAGGCTCCCGTCACAGCGGCGGCACAGTCATCCTGGCGAGGGATTAGATCATGACTACCACTTGGAACAAACCCCTGCCCACAATCATCGGCGAGACCAAGACCTTCTGGGACATGTGCCGCCGCGGCGTCCTATTGATCCAGAAATGCGATAGCTGCAACGAATACCAGTGGTACCCACGGGGCATCTGCGCTAACTGCTGGTCCAGCGAGATCAAGTGGATACCATCTTCAGGACGGGGCACCGTTTGGACTTTCACCGTAACCAACCAGAACCGGACCCAAGGCTTCGACACCGGTCCTTACGTGCTCGCGCTGGTGGAACTGGATGAAGGTGTTCGCATGTTCACCAACATCGTGGAATGCGACCCCAACGACGTATCCATCGGCATGGCCGTGGAAGTAACCTTCCAACGAGCCACCGACCAGATATCGGTTCCGCTGTTCAAACCGGCAGCCTAAATCAGGTACCGTAAATCAAAAACTTAGGGGCACGGCATTGCCGTGCCCCTAAGTTTTTCCATGAAATCGCAACGAACCCTGTAGGCACGGATTTTTAACCCGCCGTGCCGCGATTACCCCTCTTGGGCGCGAATCCGCAGGTCTTGGCAGACCTCTTCGTCGGCTTGAGCCAGGTCCGGCTGGTCGTTGAAGATGTAGACCAAGGCGCGTTGTCCGTAGTAATGATCGGCGAGCGGGTCCAACTCGATGGCCCGTGTCAGGTCGGCGATGGAATCGTCCAGCTTGTCCACCTCGTACCAAGAGCAGCCGCGGTTGTAGAAGGCGTCGGCTGATCCCGGTTCCAACTCGATGGCTTTGGTGTAGTCATCGATGGCCTTGTGGTACACACCGTTACGGCTGTACCGGTTTCCGCGGTCTATGAACCCAGCGGCGTCCGTGGGTTCTTCGATATGTCTGCGTTCAAATGCCATGCCCCTACATCACTGAGCGCACCAGCCCGCCATCAACCAAGATGGTGGTGCCGGTGATGTAGGTGGACTTGTCGGAAGCCAGGAAGGCTACCAGGTTGGCCAGTTCTATCGGTTCTCCTACGCGGCCCAAGGCAGTTTCCTTGGCGCGGTTACCCAGTGCGTCCTCGACGCTGATTCCTAATTCTTTGGCCCTCGAGGTTACGTTGGAGAGCATGCGATCGCTGAGGATGGAACCGGGGCAGACGTTGTTCACCAGGATGCCGTCCCGGCCCACTTCGTCGGCCAGGCTTTTTGAATAGGCAACGACCCCCATGCGCGTGGCGCCGGAAAGGGCTAGGTTGGGGATAGGGTTGTAGACCGTGCTGGCCAGGATATTGATGATGCGGCCGCCGCCCCGTGCTCTCAAGTGAGGGACGCTCTCCCGGCACATGCGGCCAAAGAAGATCAGCGACCTGTGCACCGCGGTCTCCCACTGTTCTTCCGTGGCGTCCACCGAGCGCGCCAGCGGCGGTCCACCGGAGTTGTTGACCAAGATGTCCAGCCCTCCGAAGTGTTCCACGGTGGCCGAAATCAGACCGGTGACCGAAGATAGCTTGTCCAGGTCGGCGGCGTAGGTCAAGACCTCGGCGCCGGTGGACTCGCGAATCTCATCGGCCGCTTTCTCCAAATCGGAGCTGGTCCGGCTGCAGATCGTGACCTTGGCGCCCTCTTCGGCCAGCACCTGAGCGGAGGCCCGGCCCAGCCCCTTGCTGGCCCCGCCGATGATGGCAACTTTATCTTTCAGTCCCAAGTCCATGGTTCGTCCTCTTGATACCCGGTAGATCGGGTCATTTATTTGTCTGGAGTCTGTCTGCTGAAGGCAGCAACGAGGATTATAGCAGGCGCGGAGCCGAAGCTGGCCCATGCTATACTCGAAACCCATCGCCGGTAGGCGAAATTGAGTCTGATGAGTAGCGTTTTGCAGCTTTGGGATGACGCCCTGGCCGAAGATATCGAGCAGCACGCGGTGGAGCTCGCCCGTGGCGCTGGGCGCATCTTGGCCGGGCACTTTGGCAAAAAGATAGAGGTCGAATTCAAGGACGAGCACGAACGCGACCCAGTCACCGCCGCCGATAAAGAGACCCAGGAATATCTGACCGCCGAGATACTCAAGCGTTTCCCTGAGCATGGAATCCTAGGGGAAGAGGGCACTAAGGAAGAGAAAGAGTCCGAGGAGCCAGCCAAGGACATCCTCTGGGTGCTGGACCCTCTGGACGGCACCACCAACTTCATGAATGGGCTGCCGGTTTTCGCTTCGTCCATCGGTGTGCTGTACCGGGGTTGGCCCATGGCTGCCGCGCTCTACTTGCCCTGGCCTACCAACGATGGCGGTTTCGTGCTTCATTGCCACAAAGGCGGCGGCTGTTTCGCCGATGACGAGCCAGTGAAAGTCTACGAATCCGACGAGCCGGTCCCCAGCCGGTTGATCGGTGTACCCGGATACTTCGGAGTCGGCCAGGGATTCACCGGTAAGTTGGCTGGGAAGGCTGGAGAGGTGCGCACAACTGGCAGCATCGCCTACGAGTTGGCCATGACGGCCCGGGGCGTGCTGCAATACGCCATGTTCGGCGCTCCCAGGCTCTGGGACATGGCCGGCGGGGCTTTGGCAGTGGTAGAGGCCGGTGGCACGGTGATGACTCGCTTTCGCAGAGAGAAGCGCTGGCACCCCATGGGATGCCTGGTGCCCAGCTGGGAAGAGAAAACTCCCACCATGAAGGAACTCAGGGGCTGGATGGCCCCATTGGTGGTCGGCAACCAGAAAGTGGCGCCGATGATCGCCGACAACGTCAAGCGCCGGTTCAGCCTGTCGTCCCAGATCAGAACATTGACCCGGCCGTTACGCAGGCGGAAGAAAAAGCCAGAGTCCAAACCGGAGACCGAGCCCGATGCGGGATCCAAAACGTAGGCGCGAGTCCTCGACCCACACCGTTTGCGGTTTCCATGCCTGGAATAGACCCACCTAACCGAACATGGTTTCGAATCTTGGGATCGGGTGGCCTTATGGCGAGGCGGGTTAAAAACCCGCGCCTACGGGCATCAAGCGTCTGTGAATTGAGTAGGGGCAAGGTATTTGCCGTGCCCCTACGTTGCATAACC
>VFHF01000072.1 GCA_009392095.1 SAR202 cluster bacterium | reverse complement strand
TTGGTCTCGGACTAACCATCTCCCAGCAGTTGGTGGAAGTCCACGGTGGGACCATCCACGTAGAAAGTGTTGTTCCGACTGGAGCCAGGTTCGTTTTCGAACTGCCCGTCGCCTCGCCATATAACCCGGCCTGAGATCCCGCATTTAAATAGCAAATAGTTCCGAATGAGACCGGAGTGGAAAACAGATGGACCCGAGAGAAATAATTCAAGAGAAACGTCAGAGAGTTCCAAAACTCATTATTGGGTTGTTGTTAGTTACCTGCATAGGTTTGGGGGCATTTTTTGGATTCAGGGAGTGGTATGCAGACGATGGCTCTACTGATTCTGTGCCGACATTTGAACAGGTTACTGTTGAACGGAGCAATATAGCTACGACGTTGACAACCTCCGGTACGGCTACTGCTCGAGAATCCGCAGAATTGAATTTTGGGTCAAGCGGGGTTGTGGAAACAGTCGAAGTGGAGTTGGGAGACCAAGTAGATGAAGGAGACGTGCTAGCTACACTCGATAATCGAGATGCCCAAAACGGTCTCATAATTGCGCAGAACAACCTTCTAGAAGCGGAACTACGTCTCTCTCAATTATTGGAGGCTCCATCAGAAGCAGTTTTGTCGGATGCAGAAAAGACCATCTCAAGTGCTATGTCCCAATTGGCATCAGCAAAATTGAACCATGAAACTGCGTTAGACCCGCCCACTGCTGTAGAAATCGCAGCTGCGGACGCTACTGTCGCGCAAAGACAATCAGATGTAATTACCGCAAATCGGGATGTAGTTGCCGCGGATCGGGATGTAACTACCGCAAATCGGGAAGTCCAGCCCGCTTATGCCGACTTAAGAATAATCCAAGGCTCTTTGTGTAGTCTGATGCAAATCCAGCCCGAGACCCTGATTGACGACGCTGAAACCCTATGGCGAGAGGTAGAAGGACCCAATGTCTCCCTGAAACTAGATCCTAATGCTTTCGTACACGGGTCCAATTCCCTAAAAATAGAACTGCCGCGTTATAAAGAGCTCAAAGCCGTTATCGCCAAGAAAACCTTTTCGGCGTTAGACCTATCAGAGTTCGATGTCATAGAGTTTTGGGTTAGGTCAGATACGTCCATCGACGGCGGCTATTTCGATTTGGCGATTTATGATTCTGAAAGTTTTATAACTCCTCTAGAGACCTTTGCGATACCCGCGTTAAAGGCTGGCGTCTGGACCTTAGTAAGCTTACCGATATCCAAGTTATCGAGCGACATCAAAGTAATAGGAGTGGGCGTTCGGTTTTCAGAAGTCAAAGTACGCATGTCCTCAAATCGGTCCCTTTGGTTAGACGAGATCATAGCGATAAGCCCAGACCCCATCTGTAGGAGCGCCAGCCTACCCCTGTCCGAGGAATCCCTGAAGTTCTTAACTAATAAAGTCGACGAATCCACCTCTGCCATTGATGCGGTAACAACTAGAAGCAAAGATTTCATCAAAAGCAACAATAGCTATGTAAAGGCTCTTGATAGCAGTGCAAAGGCTCTTGATAGCAGAGCAAAGGCGCTTGATAGCCTAGACGTGGCCGCTGCCAATCTGGCGTCGGCGACCGCCAAGAGAACATCCCTCGATGACCCAATACCAACGTCGGAGGCGGCCCAATTAGAAGCCGCGATAGTAAGCGCGAACGCCGCGCTGACTAGTGCTCTTAGCAAGAAGGACGATTTGTTGAGTGGTCCTTCCGAAAACGAGATTAAACTTCAAGAATTGAATATCGCGAAAGCTAAGCAATCCGTGAATCAAGCTCAAGAGACTTTGACCGATATGGTGCTTTTAGCTCCGTTCTCAGGACAAATCGGCGCTGTAAACGTATCGGAAGGGGTTTGGGTTACAGCGTCTACAGCTGCTTTTTCTCTAGTCGATCTCGACTCAGTCGGAGTGGACCTAACGGTATCAGAATCAGATTTCATTGGACTGACGTCTGGAGACCTAGGTATGGCCACATTCGATTCTATTCCAGATCAACCGTTCATAATTAAGCTAGCCAACATCACCTCCTTGCCTCAAATAACCCAAGGCGTTGTAACTTATCCGGCACAGGCCGAATTTCTCAGTATGAGAGAGGCCGCGGAGATTCTTCCTAGATTGGGTTCGTTGATGCAAGGATCGAGTGGCTCTTCAGTTACAGGTTCGGGACCTGGTATCGGATCGGGAATAGATATGCAGGCTCTCAGGCGGTGTGCTGCGGAACAGGTTGGTAGGGAGGTCTCTAGCCCAAGTGATCTGACGCCTAGCGAGATGAACCTGGTCCGAGAAAAATGTTTTTCTGGAAGTGCTACTGGTGGAAATAGCCGCACTGGATCTACAGGAACCCGTGTTAAACCGGCCATCGGTATGAACGCCAGCGTGACGATGTTATTGGAAATCAAAGAGAACGTGCTGATAGTGCCGGCACAAGCGATTCAGAGTGATAAGGGGCGCGAAGTTGTTACATTGCTAGGGCAAGACCAAATGACAACCACTAGTGTTCCAGTGAGCATCGGCATTACAAACGGAGATCGAACGGAGATTATTTCCGGCTTAGAAGAGGGTCAAGTGGTGTTGATTCCCGGAGCATCAGATGCTTCTATTCCGATCTCCAGTCCGTCCAATGGCTCTACGAATAGACCTGGACAAAGGGGTGCCCCTCGTTGATAGAACTTCGTGAGGTTTCCAAAGCATATTGGACCGGCGCTGGCCCAGTCCACGCTTTGAATAAACTTGATTTGAAGATTGAGTCTGGAGAGTTTTTATCGATCATGGGCCAGTCAGGTTCAGGTAAATCTACTCTAATGAACATCTTGGGGTGTTTGGACCGGCCCACGGAAGGCCAATACATACTTGGAGACTTAGATGTAGCTAACTTGTCAGATAAGTCTAGATCCGCTTTGCGGGGACGTTGGTTTGGGTTCATCTTTCAGAACTACAATTTGCTACCAAGGCTCTCTGCATTAGAACAGGTAGAGTTACCACTTCTTTACAACAAGGTCTCGAACCGAAGGCGGCGTGCTTCTGAAGCATTGGATCAGCTAGGCCTAGCTGACCGCCTTCACCATCGCCCCAATCAGATGTCCGGTGGGCAACAACAACGTGTGGCGATAGCTAGATCTTTGGTGGTTAATCCCCAAGTGATATTGGCCGACGAGCCTACAGGTGCTCTTGACACTGACACCGGCAACGAAATCATGGGAATCTTGAGCAACCTGGTTGAAGAGCGCCGAATCACTGTAGTAGTGGTAACCCATGAACCTCATATCGCAGATTGGACTAAGAGATCGATTCTTATGAGAGATGGCCTTATTCTGGACGACCGCACTTCTATTGCACCAGTGACTCGTCTAGAAGAATGATTAAATTATGACCATTCTGGATGCTGTAATCACCGGTGTTAAGGAACTGCTTTCGAATCCATTACGGAGCTTTTTGACTTTACTTGGTCTTATCATCGGGGTGAGCTCCGTGATTATCATGGTAGCGGTGGGCCAAGGGGCCCAAGAAGGGGTAAAAGCTCAAATCATTGGATTAGGATCAGATCTCACGTTCGTCCGGCCTGCAGCTACCAACAATCAACAGACAGGTGCGCGCGGTCAAGCAGGATCAGGATTGACATTGCTCGCTAGTGATGCCTATGCGATCAAAGAAGCATCTTTACCTGGAGTGATTGGAGTGGTCCCTCAATTAAACTTCAATGCTCAAGCTATCGCTGGTTCTAATAACCTAGGAGTAGGGATAGTCGGCACAACGGCAGACTATGCTGCTGTTCGAAACCTCGAACTAGATTATGGCCGTTTCATAAATACGCAGGATGTAGAACGGAAAGCGCTTTCAATCGCGCTAGGCTCAGAAGTTGGCAAAAGCCTTTTTCCAGATAACGATGGAGTAGGGAAAACCGTTAGATTATCGTTCGCAGGAGGCCGCGTCGGGTTCAGTTTTCGAGTGGTTGGGGTTATGGCGCCTCAGGGAGGGACAGGGGAAGGGAGCCAGGACGATTACGTTTTTATACCGGTTCCCACCCTTCAGAGCCGTATAGCATTCCTGAGGAATCCCCAAGGTGAGGTCAATATCAACCAGATTACAATCCGGTCGGATCCAAACGTTGGCCAAGGGATAGTGAAGGATGAAGTCACCAAATTCCTTCTCCGGCACCACGGCGTAACGGAGCCGGACTTTACCGTCCAAACTCAAAACGAATTAATCGCAGCGCAGGAAGAGGTTAACGCCACTCTATCGATCCTTCTAGGAAGCATTGCAGGTATTTCGCTTCTTGTCGGCGCAATAGGCGTCATGAACATAATGTTAGTTTCGGTTGTAGAGAGGACTAAGGAGATTGGTATTCGGCGGGCTGTGGGGGCTACGGCTAATGACATAGCCACTCAATTCATTATAGAAGCCTTAACAGTAAGTATCTTCGGTGGTGCTTTGGGCATATTACTTGGTGTTGGAGTTGGCATTGGAGTTGGAGGACAACAATTAATGGGGCAGGAATTGAACACAGTAATCAAACTCTGGAGCATCGGTCTTGCCTCAGGTGTTGCGGTATCTGTAGGATTCATCAGTGGGGTTTACCCAGCCTTCAAGGCTGCTAATGTCGACCCCATTGTGGCGCTCCGTAGTGCATGAGTAGGTATAAACCGACTAAAACGAAAGCCACTGGAATCGCCTCCAGTGGCTTTCGTTCCTACAATGAGTGGTGCCGAAGGTCAGAGTCGAACTGAGACGGGGTCACCCCACCGGTTTTTGAGTTCGACGCTGGTCGTTTTACCCTGTCACTCCCTGTCACTCCCCGTCCCAAATA
>VFHF01000071.1 GCA_009392095.1 SAR202 cluster bacterium | reverse complement strand
CGCCGCCACAACAACCATCGAGGCAACAGCGCCCAACCAGTATTCCGTGAAATTTTTTGCTGAGTATTCGGGCCTTGCCGGGCCGCGGATGAGACTCGGGCATTATTTCTTCTGCGTCTGGGATTGGCCAATGCCGGATCTCCTAGAAATTGGACGAGCCCCCAACGCACAATGATGTGATGCTGTCTGTCACTTCAAGGTTCGAATCCGCCTGGCTGCCCCTTCATGTTATGTCTTCTGGCACTCCGGTTCTTGTCGCTATTCCGGCCACCGTGCTATGATTGCCCTAGCCTCGGATCGCAGCCTAAAACGGTCGAAACTGGGGGCCAAAACCCTTCCTCAAGTCGAGTTCTATATTTGGACAGCCAGCAAGACCATCAGGTCTATCTTTCTGTGGATGAACCCTTCTCCGGCAGTATCCTCAGCGATATACTCGGACACCTACCAGGCACGTCCACAGGTGAACCGGTCGAAGATTGGCTGATGGGAATCGCACAGGCAGCACTGAGTGTGGCGTTGGAAGGGGCTGAGGTGACGCAGATGAGCCTGCTCATTACCGATGATGAGACTGTCCACGGTCTGAACACCCAGTTTCGAGGACTCGACGAGGTTACCGACGTGCTGTCTTTCTCCGCCGACCATGCAGGCCACTGGGAGGGCGACGCCGAGCCGCCCGAGGATTTGATCGAAAACGGCGATCTCGAATTTGTTATGCCACCCGGAGAACTTTCTCCACTGGGAGAAGTGATTGTTTCCTATCCTCAGGCGCAACGTCAGGCGGAAGAGCGGGGCGCGCCCCTTGAACATGAGTTGGCCCTTCTGGTAGTACATGGAGTGCTGCACCTTACGGGGCACGACCATCTGGACCCTGAAGAAACACAGTTGATGCAGTCCAAAGAGCGCACAGCCCTGGCGACACTTAACATTAAAACCTAGACCGGCGATTCTGACCTTGATGGAGACCCACCTGAAATGACCGGCCAGGCTATAACCGATCCTGCTTCTACCGCCCAGGTTTTCTACCGCAAGTGGCGGCCTTCCAGCTTCAGCGAGCTGGTGGGTCAGGAGCACGTTGCCGGCACACTGCGCCAATCGATCAAACAAGGCCGCGTCTCCCACTCCTACCTGTTCTGTGGGCCAAGGGGCAGCGGCAAGACCACCACCGCCCGAATCATCGCCAAGGCGGTCAACTGTCTTGAGCCTCTGGACGGAGACCCATGCAACGCCTGCGCCATCTGCCTTTCGATCAACGGCGGCCAGTTCATGGACATCATCGAACTCGACGCCGCCAGCAACCGTGGGATCGACGAGATACGAGACATCCGGGAGAAGGTGAACTTCGCCCCGTCTCAAGGCCAGCGCAAGGTCTACATCATCGACGAAGCCCACATGCTGACCGATGCGGCCTCAAATGCATTTCTAAAAACGTTGGAAGAACCGCCTCCTCACGTCATTTTCGTCCTTTGCACCACTGAATCTCATAAGATCCTACCGACCATCATCTCGCGGTGCCAGCGGTTCGATTTTCGCCGTATAGCCTCGGACTTGGTCTACGGCCGCCTAGCCGACATCACCGAAGCCGAGGGTGTGAACGTCGACCCAGAGGCGATACGCCTGGTGGCCCGCCACGCCGCAGGCAGCCTTCGGGACGCCGAAAACCTACTGGAGCAATTGGTGGTCGCTTCCGGCAGCGAGGGCGTTACGCTGAATCAGGTTGAAGAACTCTTAGGCCTGAACAACGCTGAAAGCTCTCTGGAATTGGTTAAATACCTGCTCATGGGCAATACGTCGGCCGCGTTGTCGGCAGTGAACCGGGCGGTCTGGGGTGGCACTGACCTGCGTCAACTGCACAAACAGACCATGGAACTGCTGCGGGCGGTGATGCACCTGCAATGGGGCTCTGAGGACGCTGTAGACCTTTCTGAAGATGTTAGCGCCCAACTCAAGGAGTTGGTGGGCAGCATCCCCCCTTGGCGTATCCTCAGAGGGCTCAAGGTGTGGGGTGACGTCAACATGCGTTACGACGCGCCGTCCACCCTTCCCCTTGAATTAGCCGTGGTGGAAATTTGTGAGGAAACCGCACCGCCGGCAGCACAGGCGCCTCCCGCAGCGCAACCGACCCCCACTGCGACCCCCGTTCAGCCGGCCCGAGACCCGAGCAGCCGGCCTCCAGCTCGGCCCCGACCTCAAGGTGAGGCGCGTCCTCCCGCGGGACGGCCAACCAATCAACCACAGTCCGCCCCGAACCCCGGACCCATATCTGAGCTGGGCGCACAGTGGCTGGCAGCGCTCAAGGTTCTTGGCCGCATGAAAGGCAAGAAATACAATCTTGGAGCCCTGCTACGCGACTGCAAGGCCCACGCCGTTTCCCTGGATGGCAATACCCTGGTGTTGGGTTTCTCCAACAAGGCCAACCTGGAACGGATGCAAGAGGAGATGGACGACCCCGGATCCCGCCGTCAGGTCAGCCAGGCCGTTGCAGACTCGTTCGGATCTGAATACGAGCTGCGTCTCGCCATGGCCAACGGGACCGGAAGCACCGCCAACACGGCCAAAACCGCGCAACAAAGTTCCTTGGTCCGAACGGCCCTCGGAATGGGCGCCAGAGTCCTAGAGGAGATCGAAGAATGAACCGCAACATGATGCGTCAGGCGCAGAAGCAACTGGCACAACTGCAGAAGATCCAGGAAGAATTGGAAACCCTCACCGTCGAAGGTACCGCCGGTGGCGGCGCGGTGAAGGTGACTATGACCGGAAAACAGATCGTGGAATCGGTTACTATCGAGCCCGAGGCCGCTGAAGAGGTGGAGCTGCTTCAAGATATGGTCTTGGCCGCAGTCAACGACGCATCCAACAAAGCCCAAGAACTAGCCGCTCAGAAGATGAGTGTGGTTACCGGCGGCATGAACATCCCGGGATTCTAGGTAATTCGATCAAGCGGCCAGCCGGCAAAAAAGCCACCTGCCGCGCATTCGATAAATGACTCAAGAGAACATCTCCGGAGCAGCCCCCTCCTTGGCTCGGCTGGTGCAAGAATTGAACCGGCTGCCGGGCATTGGACCCAAGAGCGCCCAGCGCCTGGCATACTACATCATTCGGCTACCCGACGATGACGCCTACGCCTTGGCCGATGCCGTTACCTCTGTCAAGCAAAATATCGTATTCTGCGAAGAATGCCAGAACCTGACCGACGCCTCACCATGCCAGGTCTGTTCCGACCCACGCCGTGACCAGACCATCATCTGCGTGGTAGAGGACCCTTTGGATGTGCTGGCCATGGAACGGACTCGGACATTTAGGGGCTTGTACCATGTGCTCCACGGCGTTATCTCGCCAATCAATGGGATCGGACCGGACCAGCTAAAGCTGAAAGAGCTATTCAGCAGGCTGGAGCGGCCGGAAGTAGTGGAGATGGTTGTGGCCACCAACCCCACCTTGGAAGGCGAGGCTACAGCCATGTACATCCGCCGCCACCAAGGCCGGGAGGGCCTTAAGGTCACCCATCTGGCCCGTGGACTGCCCGTAGGTGGGTCTTTGGAATATTCGGATGAGACCACGCTGACCCGGGCGTTCCAGGGCCGCCAAGAGATTTGACCCGGAGTTAAGGCAATGGCCCCTCCCAGAACCTATCGTTGCGAAGCTATCATTCTCGGCTATACGCCGCTGGGTGAAGCCGACCTTTTGGTCACCATGTACACCTGGGACCAAGGCAAGGTCATAGCCGTGGGAAAGGGAGCTCGCCGGTCGACCAGCAAGCTGGTGGGACACCTGGAACCTTTAACCATGGTCCGGATGTCCATGGCCCATGGCCGCAGCATGGATATCATCTCCCAAGCAGAAGTCGTCCAGAGCTTCTCCGTGCTCAAAGAAGACCTGCTGGCCATCACCAAGGGCCTGTATCTGGCGGAGCTGGTGGACGGGTTTGGGGCCGAGGAAAGCCCAAATCCCGAACTGTTCCGGTTGATGATTGACACCCTTCGGGCCGTGGAGGACAATCCAAAATCGGACATGCCTTTACGGTTCTTCGAGTTTCATCTGCTACAGGTTTCTGGGCTGATGCCGGAACTTTACCACTGCGTTGAATGCCGTGAAGAATTGGAGCCGGACGCCCATCGGTTTAGCCCCAACGTGGGGGGCACCCTATGCCTGGATTGTAGCCCCGACGACGCCCATCTGCGTCCCCTTTCCCTCCGCGCCTTAAAAGTACTGCGCCTCCTAGACCGGAGCGAAATTTCAAAGGCCTGTAAGCTGTCTGTAGACGAGAGCCTGGCCGACGAGCTCCGGAGCCTGCTCTCCACCACCGTAGGCTATTGGCTCGGTAAGGAAATTCGCTCTAACTCGTTCTTAGATCGCCTTAACAATGAGTCCCTTCCTGGGGTATATACCTAGGGTTTATAGTTCACATTTTGAGCGGGCCCTCGGTTTCACACCTAGCTTAAGGGATACCGTTCCTTGATACGAAGGGTAAATTGTGTTTACCAAGATATTAATCGCCAACCGGGGCGAGATTGCCTGCCGGATTATTCGCACCTGCCTGAGATTGGGGATAAAGACCGTTGCTATATACTCGACGGTCGACCAGGACGCCCTGCACGTCAAAATGGCCGACGAAGCCTACTTGGTTGGCGAGGCTCCCCCTC
>VFHF01000070.1 GCA_009392095.1 SAR202 cluster bacterium | reverse complement strand
ATGCCCGGGAATCCGCTAAAGGCCAACAGGAGTCCGCCCAAGGCGGCCCCGCCGACGGCCCCCGTTTGATTGCTGACACCTAGTAGTCCGACGCCGGTGGCCCGCGAATTGCCGGAGATCTCTGTACAGACGGCGATCATCACGGTCCATGGAAGGCTCAACAGGGCGATGGACACCGTAGAGATGGCCACCACAGCCCACACTGGTAGGTCAACCGAGAACAGCGCAGCGGCGGCGACTCCACCGCCGATCGCAGACGCTGCGACCAAGGACATTCGGTCCGGGCGGGCGGCCACCGTGCCCCCTATATAGCTGCCAATCACCCCGCCGATGCCTACCAAAGCCAGGGGCAGCGCGACTGCGCCGACGCTGACACCGTAGTCGTCAATCAGATAGGTAGCCAGGTAACTGAATATAGCCATGTATGCGATTCGTTGGGCGAGATTAGCCGCCAATATCGACCGGAGCACAGGGAGGGCCAATAGGTCTCGGTAGCGTGAAAAAACCGTGAAAGTCCGAGGTCTGGCAGCTTCGTTCTTCGGAAACCAGAACCAGTTGAGTACGATGCAGGCGGTCAAGAGGGAGCCAATCACCAGAAATGGAAGGCGCCAACTGCCTAAGTCAGCCATCAACGCTACGGCGGGCACACCGATCACCGCGGACAAAGTCGTGAACGAGATCAAGGTGCCTATCGCCCGGGCGAGTCGCGCAGGCGAGACAACATCGACCACAGCCGCCATGCCGTTGGGGGGAATCATACCGCCGCCAAGCCCGGTCACTACCCTGGTGACCATCAAGGTCTCCAGATTAGGCGCGAATGCCGAAGCCAAAACCCCTACGGCCAGTAGCGACAGCCCGGCCAGCGCTACAGGCCGTCGCCCCAGTGAGTCAGACAAAGGCCCCACGGAGACAACTGATATGGCCCAAGCGGCGAAGGTTGCAGTGCCGACCTGTCCCGCGACTGCGACAGACACATCAAACTCAGCGGCGATATCAACCAATAACGGGGCCAACATCAATGATGAACTCTGAGTGGAGAAAAAAGCCAGGGCCACAGCGGCCAAGAATCGGTTCTGGTTCATCGTGATTGGGCGGCGTCAGGTTTCATTTCTTCAACCGTCTTTGGTTCGCGCATGGCCAGGCGCATCACCAACGCGGAGAATACCACCGCCGCCAGGCAAAAGATTCCTATCGCCGAGAACCCTCCGATGGCCAAGAACGCCCCTCCCATGGCGGCCCCAACTACCCCACCCATCCGGTTGCTGGCGCCCATCATCCCTACGGCGGTGGCCCGGGACTGGGGGGCAACGTCGGTAGCGAACGTGATGAATACCGGCCATCCGACACTCAGCACACAAACGGCGGCAAAGGCGATGCCGACCGTCGCCCAGATAGCCGGACCTACAGCGAAAAGGACCGCTGTTATCGCCCCACCAGCCAGGGCGAAACCGGCCATAAAGTTAAGCCGTTTTCTGTGATTGGCAAGCATCCCACCCCAAAGGCTGCCAACCACTGCGCCGGCGCCAACGACGGCCAGCGGGAGCGCGGTTTCACCGACACTCATGCCGTATGTATCGATCAGGAATGCGGCGAAATAACCGATCACGGCAAAGAACACTATCCGCTGGGAGAAGTTGGCCAGCATGCCGATCCTGAATATAGGGATGGAACCCAACTCTTTGAACCGGCTGAGATAGGAGAACGAACTCGGCCCGGATGCCGGTCTCTTGGGATACCACAACCAAGAAAGAGCGAAGGTAGCCATCAAAAGACTTCCGCAGACCAGGAATGGGAGCCGCCAGTCCGCCACGCTGGCCAGGATCGCGACCCCGGGGATGCCGATCACCGTCGCCGACATCATGATGCCCTGAGCGGCCCCGATGGCCCGGCCCCGATGTTCTTCGGGTACCACATCGGAGATGGCGGCTATGCTATTTGGTGGGATCATGGAACCGCCCAATCCGGTGCCGATGAGAAATACCATCAAAACGATGAAATTTGGGGCGAAGGCCGCTCCGATGATACAGACACCCATCAAAAACAAGCCGGTCAAAGCCACCGGACGGCGTCCCAAAGAATCGGAGAATGGTCCGATCAACGGAGCAAAGATGGCCCAGGAGAAGAAAGTGGCCGCAGCCAATTGGCCGGCCACAGCCACCGAGGTATCGAACTCCTCGGCGATGTCCACCAGCAAGGGACCCAGCATCAAAGCAACCGTGTTGTTCAGGAACAAAGCCGCAGCGATTATGGCGAACGATCTAACTTGGCTAGTCGCTGGGTCGGTGGTGGTTTCTGTGGCCATCGAAAATGGGATGAAGTTGTCAGACTACAACACAACGTGGACAACCAAGACAGAAGAAAAGGGGCAAAAGCTCTTTAGCGGGGAATGGTGGAGCTGCGGGGACTCGAACCCCGTACCTCTTCAATGCCATTGAAGCGCTCTCCCAGATGAGCTACAGCCCCACACGAGCAGCCGACAATCAGCGTTCAACTACCAGGCTGAACGATTGCCGCGATACAGCATAGCAAAACCGGTTTCCCGGTACAACAACTTTTCCCTATGAACTAGCCTTTGAGGGAATACTTCACAACGCGGCGGCCCTTGCCCCAGTCGCCGGGGGTTACCACGTAGACATCTTTGCGGGAGTCTACCCAGATGCCGTGACAGGAACGGTATTTCAGCTCGCCCCATTGGGCCAGCCTCTCGCCGTCGTGATTCAACACACTGACCATCCCGCCGTTGTGCTCCGGGATGTAGACGATGTCATCGTCGTCGATATACATCAGGGCCGGGCCGATCAGCTTGGTCGGCCATGATTTCACGAAACTGCCGTCCTGCGTGAATACCTGGATACGGTCATTCTCGCGGTCCGAGACCAAGACTTGGCCTTGGCGGTCGATCCAAACTCCGTGGGGCAGGTTGAACTGGCCGTCACCGGAACCAGGGTCGCCCCAGGACATGATGTGCTTGCCGTCGGAGGTGAACTTATGGACCCGGGCGTTGGCATAGCCGTCGGCTATGAATATCTCACCGGCGTCATTCACGGCGATTCCCGCGGGCATGTTGAACGGAGGGCCACTGTGGGTCACGCTCGACCAGGTGGTGGAACTGTAGTCGTCTTGGGCGACGCCGGTGTCCGACCGGAACCCCTCTTCGCCGATGGTCAAAAGGAGCTTGCCGTCAACAGTGAACTTGAATACCTGGTGCTTGTTCCGGTCCACCAGCCAAACGTTGTCATCTTTGTCCAGGTAGATGGCGTGGGCGAAGGAAATCAAGCCGGCGCCCCAGGATGAAATGAAATTGCCTTCCCTGTCGAAGATGCAGACCGGATGCTCGGGGTCGCGGTTGAAGCAGAAAACCCGGTCCTTGGAGTCGCCGTAGACGGCGGCCGCCGGCATCTCCCAACCCTCAGGCAGTTTGGCCCACTCTTCGTCCACTTCGTAGGTGTATTTGCCGGAGCCTACAGTAGTTGTTGCAGCCATGATTCTATCTCCTAGGTGTTTAGATCAGTATGGTCGAATGCCCGGAGTCTTGACCCGGAAGCTATACAGCGACACTCCGGGTGTGGTGTAGATCGTTCGAAAGTCGGGCCCGCCAAAGGCGATGTTCCGGGGCACTTCAGGCCCTCTTATGATGCCCAGGTGGGTTCCGTCGGGCTCGAACACCCAGATACCACCGGAGCCGGTGCAAAAGATGCGGCCAAGGGTATCTACTTTCATGCCGTCAGGCACGCCTACTTCGGCCGAGGCCATGCTGGCGAAGACCCGGTTGTTGCTCAGGGTGCCGTCGGCGGCCACGTCGAAGGCCCTGATTTTGCGGTGCTCGCAGACCAGTCCCTTCTCTTGCTCTTCGAAACAGACCTGGCTCTCCCGGCTGATGGCAACGTAAAGGACCGATTCATCGGGCGAGAAGGCCAGTCCATTGGGATATTCACAGCCGTCGGTGGCTACGGTTATCTGGCCGTCGGGAGAGATGCGGAACACGCCGGCGAAATCGTACTCACGCTCAGCCTCTGGCAGGCGCAGCTGGGGGTCGGTGAAGTAGATGGTCCCGTCGGTGCGGCAGATCACGTCGTTGGGCTTGTTGAAACGTTTGCCGTCCCAGCGCTCAGCGATGGGGGTGATTGTGCCGTCGGCTTCCATGCGTGTTACGCGGCGGTGGTCGGCGCCTTCGCACATCAAGAGACGGCCCTGCCGATCAAGTGTGCAACCGTTGCCCTCGCCCGTGTCCTCGCGGACCACGCTTACCCCTGAGGTCTGGTCCCAGCGTTGCAGCCGGTTGCCGACTAGGTCGACGAAGGTCAGGTATCCTTCCGGGTGCCAGAGGGGGCCTTCGGTATTGCCAAGGTCGGTTGCTAGGAGGGTGTGCTCGGGCGATTCCAGGATATCGTCCAGGTTATCAGGCATAAGAATCTCCGGGGCGCCCAGCCAAAGGTCTTGAATCAACAGGCGCGATTATAACAGCAAGCCGTGCGTGGCGCACGCTGGACGGACGTTGTTTGACCGTTGCGTAATGCTTGTCTAGAATGCCAGTCACTTCCCCCGAATATGGGGCAATTGGAGTACACATGGCTAACATGAAACCGAACGATTCCGTCGAAGAAATTGTGGTGCAGCTTCGAACTGAGGCGACC
>VFHF01000069.1 GCA_009392095.1 SAR202 cluster bacterium | reverse complement strand
ACACCGCCATGAAAAGGACCCGGGTTTCCCCGGGTCCTTTTCATTTGCGCCGTGCATGTCATCAATGCAAGAAGTAATCTCTTGGTAGACCTCCTGAGGGTGCCGGAGTACTTGATGCCTTTTGGATTCAAGAGATCACAAGTATCCATCAACCTCAATCGGGTCGGCGCAGGTGCCGAGAGCGGTCCACTCGGTTGGCAGGAGGATCTTTCGATGTTCTCCGGGTTTGGAAAGCATCGCCAGAGCCAATGCTTCGAACTGCTTTCGTCGCAAGTTTTTGTGATAGCCTTCGAGCTGCCAAAGGAAGGCGGGCACCACCCCCTGACCCAGATTCTGGGCTGCCTGGTTCGCGAACCGCACTGCCAGCGGCTACCGTTTCGAGGGCCTGACTAGAGTCGGACTCGGCCTGAAACACGGGTTGGTGATGTTGGTGTTGATCCGTTGGTCGATTGCTGAGTCATGGAAGAATAAATAGTAGACTGGAGCCTGCCATTCCAGTTAAAAGCGGAATCGGGACAACCGGCATGAGATCGTGTTCAGCCTGTATCATGGCTAGTGAATCAGCGTCATGCCCCAAAATATTACTCCGTATTACCAGGCTCGTAATTTCCCGCAGTGATCAACCCTCACTGGCTTAAGGGATTTTCTCAGCAAGAATTGTTCGAATTCGATTCAAATTCCAGTACTCGGTAGGTTTAATCAAACGGCGTCAGGTTGGTGATTGATGACGATCAAAGATAATCTCAATTACATATTGCAAATCACCGACTCAGTTACGACACGAACGTGCGCTGTTCGCCTGAAACCTGAAGACGTATCCCTACCATGGGAACTATTACTCGAGCGCTACCTCAAATCCCCTCCGATCGATGAGTTGCTCGAAAATCAGCGTATCACTCCTGAATCCGCCCGAAGTCTGTCCGCGATTCAAGACTTGGTGTACGTCAGCGATGACGATGGACGGCTCCATGACCTATTCCCCGGCACGAACGTCAAACAAGGCGACCAAACCTTAGCAACCGGGATGCCTCCTGAATTGGGTTTCGGGCGTGCCGGCGAGATTGAGGTTGATGTGATCGACCTAACGCTGGACCGTTGGAATGTCGGTTATAGCCGCAATTTAGTAGGTTTCAAAAAAAGGAGGTGGGTCAAGGATGAGCACGCCTATCTGGAATTTATCAGGTCATCAGTCGAACGCGACCACAGCGTATCAGACACTAACGTTATCCTTGAACTAGAATCTGCGGAAGACAGGCTTACTCTGCTTCGGTCCGTCTCTGAACGAATCTGGGAAGCCGACTTTGAGAGCTATTCGCGGTTCACCGGCCAAAAACTCATCTTCAAAACAGGGGATGAAACTGTTCTAAATATCATCGCAGGGGGCGGTGGCATCTGCTCGGAAAAAGTCCAAGCTCTGAAATTCCTCACAGACAACTTGGGGTACGAGTCGGAGTATCTTCTAGCCGGTCCCAATGCCGAAAAACCGCTCCCCGAAGAAAAATTGAGGGAACTCCTCACAACCTTCGAATTCGATTTTTCAAAACGGTACATGCGCTATTGGGAGCACTTGGCGTTGTTGTATCACCTTGACGGCTCCGACATCGTCGTGGACGCTACGAATGGGAACATACCTTTCGTATTCCTAGCTGGGCCCGATGTAGACAAGATGTTAAATTGCCGAGACAAAGTTCCGATATCTGTGAGAATGTCACTGAACACGGAGTCTTTCTATTATCACCGGGTGCCTCAAGACATTCCGGAAAACCTGCTCTACGCGCTAGAGGGTTGGATCCCCGAGGCCGACTTGATAGAGGTGTTTGAAAACGAACTAGGCTTGTACATCTCGGAGAGATTTTTCGTCATGCCGCTCGTTTATAAAAACCGGAAAGAGTTCCTAGACTTGGAACGGCAATATAAGATTGCTTGCGGAAAAGTTGGCCTGGACTGTGCGATTGAAGAGGAATGGCATCTCAATTCTGAGATTGGGCAGCGGTTTACCGATGAACACCCCTTCGCCAGTCGGCAAATCATCGCGAGCGAGGAGCACTTACTGTTCCGATACAATGAGAGCGAAGGCCAAGACCACAAAGCCGGCGTCGTGGTAGTAGATCTGAAGAGTTGACACCCTGGATCTTCTGACACCGATTATTAAAGCTAGACAGTATTCAATTTGATTGGCAAAGACCACTGAGTTTATTGCAGCATGATCGAACTGATCATAGAAAAATTTTACCGCGCCCGGCGGAGGAAAAGACTTGGCGGCGCCGTAGTGGTGTTCGCTCTTATCATCAGCATCGTCGGAAATGCGATGACATTCTATCTATTTGAAAGAGGGATACGCCCGGAATTATCCGTTGGAGATAGCTTTTGGTACAGTATGATATCGATTACCACCATCGGATACGGTGACCTTTCTGCTACAACCATTGGATCCAGGATCGGAACGATCCTTTTTATCACAATATTGGGTCTAACTGCGTTCACAGCTTCGGCGGGCATGATAATCAACTGGCTGATCGAGTTGCAAAATAGGGAGCGTTCCGGCGCGGGGAGGCTATATCTGAAAAACCACATCTTGATAATCAACTACCCCAATGAGTCTCGAGTACGCAACATCATCGACGAATTCACATCGGACTCGGGTCATGAAAATTACGATATCACCCTGGTAACGGACCGGCTGGAATCGATGCCGTTTCAACGCCACAACCTCCATTTCCTTCGCGGTTCGCCCCTGGAAACGGAGACCTATAGCAGGGCGGCGGTCGCTGAGGCCCAGAAAGCAATCATATTAAGTACCGGTTACGACGACCCAAACAGTGACAGCATCGTAGCCTCTGCGGTCTCAGTGCTGCACCGTTCAAATCCTAATATCATAGCCACGGTGGAATGTATAAATCCCAGACACGCGGTGCTGTTTGAGGGTATGGATAATACTTCCCTAGTTTTCCCGCTACAGATGGCCAACAATCTTCTGGTGCAGGAGTCTCAAGATCCAGGCGTAAGCCTGCTGACCCAGGTCATAACTAGCAACAAATTGGAGGGCACCCTCCTGAGCCTTTGCCTAGAGGACTTACCAGATCACCAAGTCTCGTATCCGGAGCTCGCAAAAAACATGTTGGACCGCGATGTGAACATGGTGGGAGTCGTACGGGACGGGACCGTGCATCTCAGGTTCACAGATCTTTTTCCTTTGAAAGACGACGTGCTTGTGTATATAGCGTCCTCTCGGCTGGAGTGGAAATCAGTTGAAGACACGCTGGCCTCGGTGACCGGAGAGGTCAGCGGGGGGACGTAGGTAGGTCCGAATTGAACCGAACGATATGCGGCGAAAAAAATGGCTAAGTTCCAAGTCGTAGATTGGCTCGCGGGCTTTTCGCGTTCCGTTACCGGTACAGACGGGTCTTCTAACCGATTGGAAAGAACCCGTCTGAATCAGATTCGGAGCCGTGACTTTACCTGTTTTTCCGACGCTCAATTGCGGGAAACGATGGCTTTTCGAGCACGGAAAACCGGCGAGGATCCGAGTGAGGATGTTTTGCCTGAAGTGTTCGCCATCGTCAATGAGGCCATCAGTAGACGTGAGGGAGCATGGCGATTTTTCGACTCGACGATCAAGGATCGAAAACTCCAAGCCATCCACGAACTGGCGTTCAGCGTTTCCCAAAGCATTGATTACCACAACGCTGTGAGCGAATTGGCCCCGATGGACAGCTATTGCTGGGAGAGCTTCAACAATACCGTGGTTCCGGTTTTAGTCCGTCAAGGATTGGAATCTTGGGAGCAGATTCTGGTCGGCGCGGTCCTGTACGTGAACCAACGGAGCCAGGTCGAATACGGGGCGGAAATCCATCTGCCTGCCTGCTTCTATCGGGCCCTCCGTATTCATGACAAGGAAAGCGAATTTGTATTTGAGGTTACCGACGAGCAGATCCTGGCCGGTATCTTGATGTACCAGGGGAACATCGTGGAGATGAACGCCGGTGAGGGCAAGACGATTGCCGCGGCATTCCCCGTCGTGCTTCACGCGGTCCAAGGAAGATCGGTGCACGTGATCACTCCCAACGATTATCTGGCCGGTAGAGATGCCGAGTTTTTGGCGCCGGTTTTCGAGTCTCTCGGACTGAGTGTGAGCGCCGTTATGGAGGTAATGGAAGAATCGGAACGGCGAATTGCGTATGGGAAATCGATCGTGTACGGCGCGCTTAGGGAATTTGGGTTCGACTTCATGCGGGACAACCTGAAATTATCATCCGTTGAAGTGGTTCAAAGGGAATTGGATGTTGCCGTCATAGACGAGGCGGACCACGCGTTGATCGATGAAGCTAATATCCCTTTGATCATCGCCGGTGGCGCCGGTGAAATCCCTAAGATACCTGCCAAGCTCCGAACGACAATCGAGCACTTGGTTGAGCAACAGCGGTCCGAGGTCTCCGCACTAGAGGAAGAGATGGGATGCCTTGAACCTCGCTCACACGCCGGGCTGATAATCTTAGCTAAACTCTACCTTGCTGATCCTGACGGTACTGTGCTGCGGCAAGAATTGTCGTCTGATCCTAAGGGCTTGAAGCGAGTG
>VFHF01000068.1 GCA_009392095.1 SAR202 cluster bacterium | reverse complement strand
TGGAACACATCCGAATTATACTCGAGTGCACCTGTACCGGATGCTTCAACGCTTGGTCAACCACAAGTCGAAGGAGGCCACTTAGTCAAACCCGCAGAAAAGGCAAAGTCAGGGTCAAAAAGGACGCCGACTACATCTTCCATGAATTGACCCGCAGCATCTGTCCCGAGTGCAAAAAGCCGGGTTTAGAGTCACAACACGCCTGGACGCCTCCACCAAAATCATCAAGATATTGGAGGGTAGAAGGAAAACTGAAGGCGTTCCTGGCATTTCAAAGGGTCCGCGGCGTCCCCACCGCTGATGGCCGACTTGAGTCGTCTCCCGAACTGCTAGCCAAGGTCGGAAAGATGATGACAAGTGGGGAGTTGGGGTATTGGCTGTTCGTAGAGAAAAGCAGGGTTAACCAACCCTCGGAGGCTGCCGTGGTGCCGATTTCCTATCTCCATCCCGTTGGTTGGTATATGATTGTAATTAGAAACAACGGTAACCAAGGCGAACCATTGGAACTACCCCTTATGACTTCATCAACTTCGGTCCCAACTCTTCCAGTCGGACGCTCCATCAGGCCATAAGCAGACCATGATAGAAGACCTACAAATGGTTCAAAACATGGTGTTGGCCGTGGCCGCTGGTTATCTGCTAGGCGCTCTGCCATTCGCCCACGTCGCCTCGAGAATCCGGGGGGTCGATGTCTTCACCACCGGCAGCACCTTGGCCGGCACTGCAAACGTGTTCTTCAACGTGGGACACCGCACCGGTGTTCTGGTCTTGGTTGGAGACGTGGCCAAGGGCGCGGCAGCGGTATTCGCTGCCTGGTACTTTGGCGTTCCTCCGGCCCTGATCTTGGTGGCAGGCGGGGCCGCAGTGGTGGGCCACTGGAAATCGATATTCACCGGGTTCAGAGGCGGCGACGGCATGGCCCCCCTCATTGGCGTGACACTGGCCCTGATGCCGGCGTTGGCGGTGCTGGGAATGGCGGCAGGCGTGGCAACCATCGTTCTGATGCGACATTCCCCTATCCGGTCCACCTGGGGAATATCAGTCTGTTTCATGGTGATGCTGGCAATCAGCCAGTACTATCAGATGGAGCGCGACATCGTCACAGGCCTGGTTATCTTGGCATCGCTAGTCCTGTTGCGGAGCATGTTCACCCGACGGCGGCGGCTATCCGTTGTGTCGCACCCGGTCTACCGCGACATTGAAGATGATGACAGCGTAGAAGACGGCGACATAGTTGTAGCAGACCCCGATGCCGACCTTGGACCCGTTTCCTCAAGCCGCCGCTAGCCCAAAGGGTTAGTTCTCTTCCTGATTGCCATCTTGCGATTCCATATCGCGGCGCAGGTTCTTCATCTCTAAAGCCCAACCCAGATGCTCGTCATTGGCGGCGTCTTCGGCCAACTGAGGAGCTATCTCCAACACCCGTTCAAGGTGCTTCAGGCAGGCGGCGACGTCTCCGGTCCGTGAGTACAGCCGGGCGGCATTGTAATGTGCTGACGCCAACTCCGGGTCCGACTCCAGAGAGTGGTTGTATTCCACCAGCGCCCCATCCAAGTCTCCCATGATCTCCAAGACAGCGCCCCGGTTGCTATGGGCTTCTGCGAATAAGGGCCGCAATTCCAGCGCGGAATCGAAGTCCGCCACGGCGCTTTCGTAGTCTTTAAGGGCGTCGTAGATCAATCCCCGGTTATTAAATGCCTCGGCGTCTTCCGGGGTGAGTTGAATCACAGCGGAATAGTCGGTCAAAGCGCTCTCAAGATTCCCCAGGTAGTAGTTCGTCCGGGCACGATTGAACAAGGCTAAGGAGTTCTCTGGGTTCAGTTCGGTCGCCTTGGTGAAGGCGCTAATCGCCTCGTCGTGCCGTCCCAATTCGTCCAGTGAGGCGCCATGGTTCAGGTGGTTGTTGGAAATGTCTGGGCGGATGGCGTTCACCTTATCGAACTGGGCCACCGCCTCCTGATGGCGTCCGGTTTGGGCCAGCAGAATCCCCCGGTTGAACATGGCATGCACGTACTCCGGCTCCAGCTCGATGGCCCGTCCATAGTCTGCTATAGCCCTGTCTGTTTGGCCCAGGTCGTCATTCCCATTGCCCCGTTGGTAAAAAGCTTCGGCAAGCAGCGGTTGCTGAACCAGCAAGTCGGTGAACTCCCGGACGGCGTCTTGCGGACTTCTCAGCCGCAGGTAAGCCAAACCCAGATTGAACCGAGCGTCGGCGTTGGACGGCTCGTCCGCGAGGATGGACATATAGGCCTCAGAGGCATCGGCGTGCCGCCCGATGGCATAACAACCGTTGCCAAAGACGAACAATTCCTCAGGGGAAACAAGTTCACCGAAGGTATTTTCGAGCGCGGCGACCGCCTCTTCCAGAGTAGCCCGAATCTCCTCGCTCAGCCGGGCGCCTCTGGGCCTGGGAGTTATCCTGCCGGTGCCTGTGGCGTATTGCTCCAGCAACGCGGACAAGGCCGCCAAGCTGTTTGAGTGGCCTCTATTTTGGGCGTGGTCAGTCAAGGTAAAAATCCTGGGTTGAGTGGGTCCAGCCGCAAGCGCGGGCTGCCAAACATGTGCCTCCAGCATACCACTTCGTCGCATCTATCCAGCAGAACCGCCTTAATAAGCCGCCCTGCTCGTTGAAGAATCCGCAGGCCAGCCGTACAATCACTACCATTCACAGGTTATGTCGGGTATCTCCCGCTTAACTCTCCAAACCAGGAACCATCAGGAGTCAAACGTGGCCCAAGCAAGCACAATCATCTATACCCACCCAGACTGCGCCTTTTCCTCTGCCGCCAAGATGGACTATCGACAGCGCAAGGTGGAGTACACCGAGATCGACCTATCAAAGCAGGCCGACCAGATTCCTGCTTTGTTGGAACTGACCGACGGAGAGCGGGTTACACCAGTCATCGTCGAGAACGGAGTCGTAACCATCGGTTTCAAGGGCGGCACTTGAGATTTTTAAACAGGGCCGGTTGGCCCTCATATTCTTTGGCTTATTAATAACCGAACATTTGTACTGACACTTTCTTCTTGTTGGGTGGCAGAGGGTGATGTTAGGATGCGCCCGAGATTGGATCAGCGGAAGCTGACCCAACAACTGACCAAGCTTCGGGCTAAACAACCGGCGCCAACGATCGACGATTGGCGTGCGATGTTGGATCTAAGGATGGGTGAGGATGACGAGTACAGATAAAACAGACAAGACAGACAAAATCAAGCGCGAGGCCCTGGACACGGCACTCGGACAAATCGAGAAAGACCATGGGAAGGGCGCCGTGATGCGCCTTGGCGAGATATACGACTCCCTGGCCACCGAGTGCATCCCCACGGGTTCTCTGGCCCTGGACATCGCATTGGGCATCGGCGGAATACCTCGCGGACGGGTCACCGAGGTCTTCGGCGCGGAATCCGCAGGTAAATCGACTCTAGCCATCCATATCATGGCCGAGACTCAGAAGCTGGGCGGAATCGCGGCTTACATCGACGTTGAGCACGCCCTTGATCCCACCTACGCCGCCAACTGCGGCCTCAAGTTAGACGATCTCTTGATCGCCCAGCCAGACAGCGCAGAGCAGGCGTTGGACATCACCGAGCAACTGGTTCGCAGCGGAGCGGTGGATGCGGTGGTGGTGGACAGCGTAGCTGCCCTGGTGCCCCAAGCAGAGATCGAAGGCGATATGGGAGACACCCATGTGGGATTGCAGGCCCGGCTCATGTCCCAGGCCCTGCGCAAACTGACCAGCACCATTCACCGATCCAAGACCGCCGTAATCTTCATCAACCAACTTCGGGAAAAGATCGGGGTCACCTACGGCAGCCCAGAGGTCACTCCCGGTGGACGAGCCCTCAAGTTCTATAGCTCAGTCCGCATCGACCTGCGCCGCGTGGAGTCCATCAAGCAGGGGGCTGAAGTCATCGGCAACCGTGTCCGGGCCCGCGTTGTGAAGAACAAGGTCGCCGCGCCCTTCCGGGTCGCCGAATTCGACATCATGTTCAACCTGGGGATCAGCAAGATGGGCGACATCCTAGAGATCGGCGTCGAACAGGGCATCATCAAGAAGTCCGGCGCCTTCTATTCCTACGGCGAGACCAAATTGGGTCAGGGCCGGGAGAACTCCAAGGAGTTCCTGATCCAGCACCCCGAGATTGCCGCCTCCGTGGAAGGCCGCCTCCGCGGTCCGCTCGAAAACTCGGCGCCAGACAACCAGGGATCGCCGGACGAGGCTTCGGCCAACGGAAAATCTTCCACTACAACAGACGCTGTCGCCAACATCCTCTCGGGCAACACCATCCTGGAGCCGGACGACAACGAGTAGTTTCGCCTAGCAGACACGCATACATAAAACGGCCGGTTAGAGTGACGGTCCCCTGATTTCCAACACGGCCGTTTTTATTGCCCACTTGAACACTCTTTTCGCCACCTCAGTTCACCCGGAGTATCTACCGATGGCTGGACCAAAAAATGCGGCCAAAGACCCCAATCCCTCTTACCAAAAGGCCAAGAACGCAGCCCTACACTTGTTAACATACCGGTCCCGGTCGGAGAAAGAGGTCGA
>VFHF01000067.1 GCA_009392095.1 SAR202 cluster bacterium | reverse complement strand
CTACATGCGTATAAGAGTTGAATTCAGGTGTCATTCTGAACGGTGGCGCCGCCTTGAAAGAGGCGGAAAATTTTGCAATTTTAGGCTCAATCCGATAAGATATCGTCGGTGTAGCTGCGGGCCTTGAAAACAAGGCGCTAAGGTGTTAAGGGGTAAACATGGGTAATAACCGGTGGCTTCGCAACAGTTTCGTGTACCTGATGATCATCATCGGTGTAATCGTGATCTTCTACACAATGTTGCCCAGCTTCGGGGCCCGCGCCGAAGAGCCGTTGACCACGGTCGTAGCCATGGCCAAAAACAATGACATTCGCGAGATTATCATTGACGGCCGGAAGATCACGGTGTTCCCCAGAGTCACAAGCACAGCCGGAACTGACCGGTTCACCAGCAGAATCGGCCGGGACACGGATGTGCTCAGCCTGTTGGTCGAAAGCGGTGTGGAAGTCGGGCCACCCTCTGGAGTTGAAGTGGTCTTCAAGGGCTCCAGCGGCCTGAGCAGCTTCCTAGGGTTGATGCTGAACTTCCTGCCCCTGATCTTCTTCGGTGGCCTCATATTGTTCATGATGCGCCAGGCACAGGGCAGCAATAACCAGACCATGAGTTTTGGCCGCAGCCGCGCCAAGATGATGACTTTAAACAAGCCAACGGTGTCTTTCGCTGATGTTGCAGGCGTGGACGAGTCCAAAGAGGAACTCCAGGAAGTTGTTGAATTCCTCAAATTCCCAGAGCGGTTTCTAGCTCTGGGCGCCCGCATACCCAAAGGGGTACTGCTGGTTGGGTCGCCAGGCACCGGCAAGACTCTGATGGCCCGAGCAGTGGCCGGAGAAGCCGGAGTGCCGTTCTTCCACATCAGCGGTTCCGAGTTCGTTGAGATGTTCGTGGGCGTCGGAGCAGCTAGGGTAAGGGACCTCTTTGAGCAAGCCAAACGCAACGCGCCGTGTATCGTATTTGTAGATGAGATAGACGCGGTTGGCCGCCACCGAGGAGCCGGCCTGGGCGGTGGGCACGATGAACGAGAACAAACCCTAAACCAGATCCTGGTTGAGATGGATGGCTTCGAGACCAACACCAATATCATCGTGATTGCCGCCACTAACCGGCCCGACATCCTGGACCCAGCCTTGCTCAGGCCTGGACGTTTCGACCGCCGCGTGACCATGGACCTGCCCGATATCGAAGGCCGCAAAGCCATCTTGAAGGTCCACGCCGCGGGCAAGCCCTTGGCGCCGGAGGTAACCTTTGATTCACTGGCCAAGGAAACACCAGGGTTCAGCGGCGCAGAGCTCTCGAACCTGATCAATGAGGCGGCCATCATGGCCGCCAGAGGCAACAAGAAACAAATCTTCATGAACGACTTCGAAGAGGCGGTGGACCGTGTTATCGCCGGACCGCAACGCAAGAACCGGCTAATCAACCCCAGGGAAAAAGAGATGACGGCCTACCACGAGGCAGGGCACGCTCTGGTGGCCTGGGGCCTCGAGTTCGCCGACCCTGTCCACAAGATATCCATCGTCGCCCGTGGGCAGATGGGCGGCCACACTTCTTTGGTCCCGGAAGAAGATCGGTACCTGTGGACAAAGAACCAATTTGAACACCGGATGGCCGTCACCATGGGTGGACGCGTCGCCGAGCAGATAATCTTCGAGGAAGTAACAACAGGCGCCAGCAATGACCTGGAGCAGGCTACCAAGCTGGCCCAAGGCATGATTAAGCGCTACGGAATGTTCAGCTCTAAAGTTTACACCGAGATGGCAATCAGTGAAGTGATCCGCAAGTCCAGGGACGGAGAAGTCTCGGAGATCGAGGTTTACGGCAACGACCTGCTGGTAAAAATGACCGACGGCGCAGAATTCAGGTCGCGCAAGGAAGCTGACTTCCAGTTGGCCGAGTTCAGTGAAGGATTGATCGAGAAGCGTCTAAGTCCAGTCACCATCATAATCAAGGGCTCGCACAGCCTTGACGGCTTGGGAGCGCCCAGGACGTTCGGCAAGGCCCAAGAGATGGTCTTCCTTGGCCGTGACATGGGCGGCGAAGAGAAGGACTACGGGGAGAAGCTCGGTGAGGAGATCGACCAGGCAGTATCCGTGCTAATCAATACCGCCTACGAGCAGGCCGTTGAGACGATCAGGACCCATCAGTCAAAGCTTGTCAGACTGGCCGAATACTTGATCGAGTACGAGACGGTTTCGGGTGAGGCGATGAACAGGCTGTTCAACGCCGACGATGAGGCTACCGGCGACCCAGCCAATCCGATCACACCGCCGGAAACTCCTCCTGCGTATAGCGCGAGTCCTAGCGCAACCTCCCAACCGGCGACGACAGTGCCGCAACCGGCGTCAACACTAACTTCAAAATCCACGGATGGGAATGCTACCTAGACGGTAACCGACAAAATTATCATAAAGAAAGGGGCTGGTCTGAGACCAGCCCCTTTCTTTTGATTTAAGCCGTTTGAATCAAATCCTGGAGAAGCACTATTTAGCTGGGGTTTCCGTATCGGCTTCCTCTTGGTCGTTGGGTAATTGCCGGAAATAAATGCCCCATTGCTGCATCAACCCTTGGATCTCAGTGTTATCCAAAGCCGTGAGTTCCCTGAAAAACCCAGCTAGGGCGTGGGCTGGCAGGTATTCTTTGGCACAGACCCAACTGCGTTCCGCAGGCACCACGTAGATCAAGCCACGCTGGTGTTCACACACTGCCTTGATCCGGGTCATATCGTTTCCGGAAATTATATCCAGGCCAGAGGTTGTCATTTGCTCGGTCCTCAGCTGAATTTAGCTACGTTCTGCAACTCGTGAAACTCGCCGGCGTACGACGGACTTGTTGTCGCACCGACTGGCGATATTATACCCCTACTCCTTCGCCTAGCATGGGCAGGCGGCAGCGGGATGGCTCTCAATTGTTGGGCGTGCCGTGCATTCAGTCCTATTGCGGGGCAAAAACGTAAAAAGTTATGTATGGATAACGCAACATATTTGAGTGCCGAGATGGCAATCGAATACGCCTTAGCTAGTTGCGCAAACCCGTAGATGATAGAATTTACAAGGCTTTAGAAGCAACGGGGCGCCCGGCTCGTCAACCTGCCCGGCGCCATACCCAAAAGGATAGGCAAAAGGAAAAGACTCACATGTATCAACCCGGAGGCGGACCTAGGCAACCAGAGTTGGATTTTGAGAAGATAATTGGCGGTATCCGCGACGGTATCGGCCAGGTCGCCCAGCGTTTGGGCGGTGGCGGCGTCGGACTTGCCGCGGCCCTGGTTGTCGGCCTGATCATTGTGATCTGGGCAGCCACTGGAATCTACACGACCAGTCCTGGTGAGCAAGCCGTGCTCAGGCTGTTCGGAAAGGCCCAGGCAACTCCCGTGACACAGAACGGGCTGCACTGGTGGTGGCCCGGACCTTTCGGCAACAAAGACGTTGTGAGGACCGACTTGGTGCGCCGCCTAGAACTTGGGTTCCGGAGCAGTGACGGAGTGGCCAACACACCGGTGCCTGTTGAAGCCCAAATGATTAGCGGCGACCTGAACATCATCGACGTACAGATGGTGGTTCAATACGACATCAAGAACCTGACCCATTTCCTCTTCAAGGTGGACGACCCAGGGGAGGATGCCGGTGAACAAAGGATCATCGCCGCTGGCCGCCCGGACGGCCGGACGCTGAAGGACGCTACTGAAGCGGCCCTCCGTTTGGTGGTCGGACAACGTTCATTGGGCGAGGTTTTGGCCGAGGAACGCGTAAACCTGGAGATAGACACCGGGACAAAGCTTCAAGAGATTCTTGACGGATACCAGACCGGCATCAACATCGTCAGCGTTCAGCTTCAGAAAGTGGAGGCCCCCGCCGAAGTGCAGGCCGCCTTCAACGATGTTCTCCAAGCGCGTCAGGACAAGGTGACTGCCACCAACCAAGCCCAGGCTTACGAGAACCAAGTGATTCCGGAAGCAAGGGGCCGTGCGGAACAGATCATCCAGCCGGCGGAAGCGTTCAAACGTGCCCGCATCGAGAGGGCTCAAGGTGAATCCGACCAGTTCTTGTCCATCTTGGCCCAGTTCAATGACCGGTCCATCACACTGGAGAACGTGCTCCAAGATACTGACAACGCCGACGGCGACGAGGACTCAACCACCGGCATCGGACTTTCCGATGTATCTATGATTGTGGCTCCTGACATTGACGGTGACGGCTTTGATATTTTGGTTGCAGGTATAACCGTGCTAGGCGCAGGCGAGTGCGCATTCACGGCGAACCAAGTCTCGGCCACTAACGCGACTGAAACTTGTAATTTCTCAGCAGCATTCGCTGCTCAGACCGGAG
>VFHF01000066.1 GCA_009392095.1 SAR202 cluster bacterium | reverse complement strand
GCGCCGGAGTTGGTTGAGTCCAGGACCATCGTCCTGAAAAACACGAACGCTTCAATGGTGTCTTTCAGGCTCACCCCCCGCTCGGACATCTCGGTGCCGTATTCCCGGCCCAGCATGTGGGCTTCTTCCAGCAGTTCCTGCCGGCGGCGGCGGGGGCCAGACTCTTGAAGCAGCAGCGACAACAGGCGGCGGCCAAAGAGCCGCATCCGGTCCTTTCCTTCTTCCTCGACACTCTGGTACCAAGACTGCTTCACCACGTCGTTTCGGCTGAGACTCCGGCGAATCTTGCGCAGGGCCGAATCTTCGATGGCGTCTTCCCGGCCTTGTTCTTGGGCCTGCTCAGGAGCGTTGGCGAATGACTCTACGTCGTCTCGGAGGAACCGGCGATGTCCGCCCGGCGTCCGGTAAACACGCAGGTAGCCGTTGTCGGCCCACTGCCTGAGCGTGGTGTTGCTGACATCAAGCAGCCGACAGGCGTCCCGAAGGGAGAGCCACTGAGACTTTTCGACTATTGGGTTATTGGAAGTCTGAATTTCTACCACTGTTAGGCGACCCGGAAAGGATTAACACAGTGAGTTTTAGCTACAATTCTATAAATATCTATAAGAAACTGAGCATTTAGACCAAAGGTTAACACAAATTAGCATACGGGATTATCGCAGTCAATAATCCCTGCAGTTAGACCTTAAAGATCAGTTAATACGTACCTGCGAACTGCGTTTATGCTCACGTTATGTAATATATAATCAGGCTGATGCTAGACCATGATTCGGACAAAAAGCTACTTTCGGATCGGAAGGCTCTTTTCTCCAGCCTTAGGCGTAAGATCAGGTCGGTCCCCGTCGTGCGGGCGATGGAACGAGTGCCCCGAGAAGAATTTGTCTCCGCCCGGGACCGTCCGAGGGCGTATCGGGACGAACCATTTTCCATCGGCGAAGACCAGACCATCTCCCAGCCCTACATCGTGGCCTTGATCACTGAGGCACTTCGTCTACAGCTGACGGACTGGGTGCTGGAGTTAGGCACCGGTTCCGGCTACCAGGCCGCCGTGTTGGCCGAGTTGGTCCCGGACGGCAACGTGGTTACCGTGGAACTGGTCCCGAGCCTGGCCCAACAGGCACGTGAAACACTGGCTGGCCTTGGTTACGGGAATATCGTCGTTGAAGAGTCTACCGGGTCTTTGGGTTGTCCTCGGCTAGGCCCCTATGACGCCATAGTAGTCTCTGCCGCCGCGCCGACCTTGTCGCCGACGCTGCTCAGCCAACTGGCACTCGGCGGTCGATTAGTCGTGCCTGTGGGCAGTCGCGACCAGCAAGAATTGGTCTGCGCCCTGCGCACCGGTGAGGGCATCTCTCTTCGCATGCTGGGCCCCTGCCGGTTCGTCCCCCTGATCGGACACGACGCTTTCCCCGCTTCACCGTAAGCGCCGGCCCTTCTCAGAATGCTCTAGCCTGATTAGAATATTCAGGTAACCATGTTAGAGCTTACCGCCCGACTTTCTGCGTGCCTCGACGATGCTGCCGCTGTGATCCTGCGTTCCAAGCATGTTGTGGCGTTGGCCGGGGCCGGCCTATCTGTCGAGAGTGGCATCCCGCCCTTCCGCGGCCCCGGCGGACTCTGGACCAAGTACGGCGAGCCGACCAATCTCTCCTACCGGGAGTTCATCCGAGACCCCGGGCAGTGGTGGGAGGACCGATTCCGCAATGAGGACCGGCCCGGTGACCCAACTTACGAACTAAAAGTTGCCGTCGACCAAGCTAAGCCTAACCTGGGACACCACGCCTTGGTCGAGATGGAAGAGCTGGGGCTGCTGAAGTGCGTGGTCACGCAGAACGTGGATAACCTGCACGGGGAGGCAGGCAGCCGGTCGTTATTGGAGATCCACGGCAACCGCACCTGGCTCCGGTGCGTCGACTGTGGGGTGCGCCAACCCCGGGATGGCTACCATTTCGACAGCCTGCCGCCAAGATGCACCGAATGCGGCGGCGTGATCAAGATGGATACGGTCATGTTTGGCGAACCCATCCCCGAGGATGTGCTGCTGGCCAGCCGTGAACAGGCCGAGACTTGCGACTGCATGCTACTGGTTGGGACCTCGGGCACAGTCAACCCAGCGGCGCGGTTGCCGCTGGTGGCCAAAGAACTTGGCGCCAAGCTCATTGAGATAAACCCTGGGGAGACCGCACTTACCCACGCGTGCGATATCACGCTCAACGGGCCTTCCGGCGAACTGCTCCCGCTACTGCTAATACGATTGAAGAACGGTGAAGGCGGATAATCTAGTCCACTAAACCATCCGAGCAAACAATCCTTATCAACTTAGACTGTTGTTCCTCTTGCGTACCTTGTTACTCAGGGGGATTTAGCCGGGAGATTTGTCTAAGGCCTTCAAGTCGCTGGATTAAATTTTGGCCTTCAATTTGAAGGTCCTTGTAGCTCCGTGTGTCGCTGAATTCAGCCAGAGTGCAATTAGAAGAGCCGACTACTGCGGAACCTGGTTTGGTGTAATCATCGTACCAACATAGATACGCCTTGGCCCTTTGCGATCCTTGGCTAAGCTGACCGTGCCAGAAGCTGAAGAGAAATCTAATCTTTCGACGAATAACCGCCTCAGTCGATCTGGTCTTTGGTCGTCTGATGCTGAGAAAATCCGAGTGGTCTGATCTTCCACATCTCCTGCGTCTTCGCGGTTTAGTACGAGCATAGGTTTATTCCTGTCAGTGCCGGACTCTGATTATTTAGTCTATACGTGGCCGAATCGAAGGGAGGCATAACGGCATGTGAATTGGAGTACCACTAGATAAACGAAGGACGATGTCTGATTAAGCGCCTAAATCACACTCCTGAATGTTATAATTTCCACGCTGGAAATCGGGGTTTTTCGCCGCGGTCTTGCGGCTATCCTCTTTGCTGGGAGTAGCCCTTTTTGATGGGATTCGTCTTGGTTGAGCCGTTACTAGCCCGCTTCGGACTGGGCGACCCAGAGTGGTTGGACCCGGCCACTGCGGGAGCCATTGCTTTGATCGGCATCGTGGCGGCGTTCGTGTTCCATAAGCTGATCTTCCCACTTGTCGTCCGGTTCACTCGTTGGACGCCCACCGATCTGGACTCCCGGTTGGTAAAGTCGGTTCGTTGGCCAACGACGTTAGGCTTCGTGGTTCTAGGGGTCTACCTTGCATTCACGGTCCCTCTAGACCTAACAGAGTCCCAGCAGAGCCAGGTTGACACCGTGGGCCAAGCCCTTGGCGTGATGATTGTAATTACCGTGGTGGTCGGCCTCCTCTCCAGCGCCATCGACTGGTACTTGGCCTCTTTGGCTACCAGCGCCACCCGTGTGGTGGACCTACGTTTGCTGCCCCTCATCAGACGGGCGGGTGGCGTGATTATCTACGCCATCGGCGGACTGCTGATGATGGATGTTCTGGGCATCAATATCAGCCCACTCATAGCCGGGCTGGGCTTGGGTGGACTTGCAGTGGCCCTCGCCATTCAGCCCACACTCGCCAACCTGTTTGCTGGTACTTACGTGATGACTGAGGGTGTCATCGCCACCGGGGATTACATCAAATTGGAGAACGGGCTTCAAGGGTACGTTGTGGAAGTGAGCTGGCGTAGCACTCGGATCCGCGATTGGCACAACAACCTGGTGGTGGTGCCCAACTCTAAGTTCGCCGAAACCATCATCACCAACTTTCAGCAGCCTACCAACGCGGTCAACGTGTATTTCGAGTGTGGTACCAGCTATGACAGCGACCTCTACCGCGTTGAGGAAATCTGCCTTGAGGTAATGGACACGATCATTGATTCTCACCCCATGGCCATCAAAGAGTACGGCAAGTATTTCGCCTTCGACAATTTCGGTGACTCCAACGTTAATTTCTGGCTATTTGTCCAGGCAACGGACCGTTTGGGCAGTTTTGTCGTTCAGTCGGACATGATGAAATTGCTCCACAAGCGGTTTCAAGAAGAGGGCATCGTCATAAATTACCCGGTGCGGACGCTTCAATTTCCCGAAGGTTGGACACCTGAGGACTTTCTGTCCCGGAATGGGCAGAACCAAAATGCGCATGCATCTCGACGACGAAGATCTTTGAAAGCTGCCTCTAAATCGGGAACCCACCGCCGGCGCGGCAGCTCTAGGGGAAATATTTAGACGCCGCAGGAATCAGACCTGGAGAGTGACGGTGATGCTGACGGCTTGGGAATAGGGTGACCGTTGGGGCGAGGATCGACTCCTCCACCTTGCCCGTGCCACGACCAGTCGGTATAATCCAAACGTGGTTGTT
>VFHF01000065.1 GCA_009392095.1 SAR202 cluster bacterium | reverse complement strand
AAGATGCCCGCCGTTTTGAATAATCTGATTTGGTAAGCGTGCGCGGCGGTTAGCGACCACGCAACCTAGGATCCATGACGTCCCGGAGGCCGTCTCCCAGGAAGTTGACTGAGAACACGATCAGAGCGATCACGAACCCAGGGAAGACCACCATCCAGCCCTGTTTGTCGATGTGCTCCCGGCCTAGCTCTAGCATGCTGCCCCAGGTAGCTATGTCCGGCGGGATTCCCACGCCGAGGAAGCTCAGGGAAGCCTCCACCACTATTGCAAAACCTAATGTAAGTGTTATCAACACTATGTAGGTTGCCGCAACGTTGGGGAGCATGTGCCGAAGCATGATACGGGTTGAACTGGCGCCGATGGACTTAGCCGCCAGGGTGTAATCCAATTCTTTGATACTGAGGGCCTGGGACCGGATAACCCGGGTCGCACCAGGAACCAGAATCACAACCAACGCGATGACTACGTTATTAACGGAGGCCCCTAAGGCCGCCATCAATCCCAGGGCCAGGATGATTGGAGGGAAACCCATCAAAGCATCCACCAAGCGTTGGATAAGGATGTCGGTCCAACCGCCAACATAGGCGCTGGCAATCCCAATCATGGTTCCCAACGATATTCCGATCAAAACGCTCACTATACCGACATACATCGATATCCGTGAGCCATAGATCAGACGACTATATATGTCCCGGCCTAGCTGATCAGTGCCTAGGAATGTGCCCTCGGCACCCGGCCCCATAAATCTCCCACCGACACCAATATCGGTAGCATTATGGGGCGCAATCACGTCCGCAAATATTGCCAACAAGACAGCCGCGATGAGGACTATCGCTCCCATGAAGGCCATTGGCTTCCTGCGGGCAAAGTCCTTAATCCCGGAGTAAATGGCGGCAAGCCCAGTCGGCTTGACTCTAACTTGTTCAGCAAGATCGACTGTTTCCGCCGTGTCAGAACGAAATACTTGCATTTTGATTGTCCTCTGTCAGTCCTTCGCAGCGCTCTGCTTTCGAATCTTTGGACCCACGGGGCCCATCTACCAACGTCTGGATTCCTTATGAATATCTGATCCTGGGATCCAACAACCCATAGAGGAGGTCTACACACAGGTTAATGGTCACGATGAAAAAGGCGACAATCACGATCTCAGCTTGAATCATGGTGTAGTCCCGCTGGAATATGGACTCGATCAGAATCCTCCCCATGCCGGGCACCAGGAAGATGGTCTCAATGATTACCGTCCCCCCGAACAGCCGGGCGAAGATCCACCCGGAGGTAGTCAAGACCGGCAGGAGGGCGTTCTTGAGTCCATGACGGAAGATTACTATCTGTTCGCTCAGTCCCTTGGAACGTGCGGTCCGCATATAGTCTTCACGGATGATCTCCATCATCGCAGAGCGGGTCACACGGGCCACGAACGCCATCTCGTATAAGGCAAGCGTAAGAGCCGGGAAAATCATCTGCTGAAGGTTAGCCCAGGGGTCAACCCATATCTGCTGATAACCCAGCGCCGGGAGCCAGTCGAAGATATGCACCAGGCCTAAGACTACCAGAATCGCAACCAGGAACGTGGGCATAGATATGCCTGCCAATGTAAAGACCCTGGCTGCGTAATCGATCCAACTTTCCGGTTTGAGGGCGGACAGAATACCTAATGGCACCGCGAAGACCACGGCGATGAGCATCGATAATACCGTCATTTCAACGGTGACCGGGATTCGCTCGGCTAATTCTTCCATCACGGGGGCTTTGAACCACAGGGAGTCTCCGAAATCGCCCTGTACTGCCCCGCCGATCCAGTCGAAGTACTGAACCACCATAGGGCTGTCCAAATCAAGCTCAACCCGGCAATCGTGAAGGTCTTTTTGGGTGAAGGTCGCTTCGCCATCGCTCAGGATCGCTATGCAAGCGTCACCGGGAATCAGTCTCATCACCAAGAAAACGATGATGGTGACCAACATGATTGTAGGAATGAAGAGTGCTATCCGCTTTAACGCATATTGTTGCATCTGGCCGGTCCTATCGTTGTATGAAGTCTCCGGATCCGAATTGACGGTTCATTATACTACGTTGCATTCCCCTGGACGGATCAGCCGTGTCCCGTCCATATTGCAGATGGCCTGCCCCGATTTCACGGGGCAGGCCATCTGTTTAAGCCACTAGGAAAGCTTCAGCCGACCTTTAACGATCTAGCCACAAGTCTTCGTGCTTGAAGTGAGTCTGGACGGTCTCAGGGGCGTTGAAACCACGGATGTCCGGACCGATGATCCATTGCAGGATGCCCCATCCCAGGGTGACCCAATGGTTGTCCTGCTGGGTGAATAGGAAGGTCTCCATTTCCTTGTTGATCTCTACGCGCTTTGCAGGATCAGGCTCCTGCTTCTGGGCGTCAAACCAGGCGTTGACCTCGGCGTTTTCCCAGTCAGTATAGTTACGGGTCGCGCCCTTTAGATAGACGCCGCCCATGATTCCGTCGACGTCAAGGACCACTTGGCCCTCTCCCTGACAAGCTAGCTCCCAGTCACCGTCCGAGTCTGGTGACCTGGAGGTGCCGAAGAACGCGTAACCAGCAGCGCTGGGATAGGTGGTCATCTCACCATCGATACCCAACACGCTCTTAAGGTTCTCTTTGACCACTGTGCACTGGTCGGGGTAGGTGCCGACCTGACGGACGTCATACCGAGTCTTGAATCCGTCGGGGTACCCGGCCTCAGCCATCAAAGCCTTGGCTCGCGCTATGTCTTCCGCTCCACCAGGGCCGTCCTTGGGACGCAGGCCAGGCCAGGTGTTGCACTCCTCGAAGCTGTGGGCCATTCCCATGAGGGGGCAGCCTACGCCGGAGGTGTTATCGAAGACCAGGTCGTTCCATTGTTGATAGTCGATGGCGAGCTGGATGGCTTCCCGGACCCTGGCGTCGTTGAAAGGAGCTTTCTTGACGTTCATCATCAAGCCCCAGTCAGCCGAAGGGGACACTGCTTCCGGCCTGTAATCCCCGTTGGTATCCTTTTCGAGTTCAAAAGCCTGGGTCGGGGCTAGGTTGGTGAAACCACCATTGGACATATCGAGCTGACCGGCTTTGAACTGGGCAAGCAACGTGCCGGTATCAGTGATTATGAAGTGGTCGATGCCGTCGAAGAACGGGCGACCCTCTTTGAAGTAATTCTCGTTCTTGGAAACCTTGTAGAAGTTACCACGCTGGTATTCATCAAGAACGAAGGGGCCTGAGCCGAGCTGGTTGTCGATGATGGTTTCAGCCTGGTTCAGGTCTAGGCCAATCTCAAGGGCTTTCTTCGGCAAGGTCTTGACATAGTCAACCGCGAGGAACCTCATGAAAGCCCCGGAGGCGAACTGCAGATTGAACTCTAAGGTCTCGTTATCAATCAGGTTTACGCCGCCGTCCTTCGATTCTAAGGTGTAGTTACGCCAGAGACCTGACCGGCCGGTTGGGCCGTCAAGGTCGCCGTATCGCAGCATGGAGTAATGGATATCATCGGCGGTCAGGTCGTCGCCGTCGATCCACTTGATTCCGTCGCGAATCTTGAACGTAAACGTTGTTCCTTCGTTGGAAATTTCCCAACTCTCGCAGAGGTCGCACACTATCTGACTGGTGTCAGTAGTGTCCATCTGTACCAGTTGGTTGTACAACTGGGAAACGGCCTGGATGCTGGAAAGGGAAGAAGAACCCCTGGGGTCCCAATCCTTGGTATCGGCGTAGGCCGACATCCGAGCGACACCACCATATTGACCAGAGGTCGCTACCACTGGAGCCTGTGTGGCTTGGGCGCTGGTCACCCGCGCTGGCACTGCCGTGGGAACTGCTCCCGATGGAACCGCTGTTGCCTTTGCTGCCGGCGCCTTTGCTGCTGCTGCCGGCGCCTTTGCTGCTGCTGCCGGCGCCTTTGCTGCTGGCGCCTTTGCTGCTGGCGCTACCGTGTCTGTGTCCGACGAACCGCACGCAACAGCGATAACCAATAAGAACGCCGTCATTATTGGAAGTAGGGTCCTAGGGTTAAGAAACCTGTACCTCGACATGTAGCCTCCTCCATTTCTGTATCTAAGACTATGAAATTTCCGAACGAAAAGTCCGCCGGCCGTCCTCCGCTTGGGATTTAGGCGTACTATCGAATGATGCTGGGTTGGCACTCAGCATCCCTGAATTGTGAAATGTAATACTATATATTACAGGCGCAAATCCGCGTCAGTTTAGCCCAGAATAGGTCTCAAGTCAAGCCGATTCGCCAAATTCATCAGGTACAAATCCAAG
>VFHF01000064.1 GCA_009392095.1 SAR202 cluster bacterium | reverse complement strand
CGTTAATTTTAGTGGTCCCGTTTTATTTATGTTTGGGATGGCTAGCTGACAAATTCCCGAAGAATATTGTGCTTGCTACGACCACTATGTCCGGTTCAGCAGCGATGCTGGTTTTAGCCATAGCCCCTACGTCAAATCTGACGATATATATCTTTTTAATAATGTTCGCAATCTCTGAGACCAGTGGTTCAAATAATTGGGCCACCATAGGCGATTATTTCGGTCGTAAATCCTACGGACGACTGAGGGGGCTTACCCAATTTGGAGCAACTCCCGGTGTGTTGTTCGCACCTATCTTCGCTGGCTGGTGGTTTGACAAGACATCTTCATACGAATTCCCGTTATGGTGCTTCACTTTGTGTGGTGTCGTTGGAGGAATTTCCTATCTCTTAATGCGAAAGCCGTCTCAAATTCCCGACGGCCGCCAACCCAATAGTCGAATATAACCCGAATGCGAAAACGGTCGGACGGAATAAAGAGGCGGGCTAGAAAATACAACTGGGTTAATGAGGGGAATTTAGCCTCAAGATACTGGTGGAGATGAGGGGAATCGAACCGATGGCACCCTCCATGCAAAGCGTATTGCACCGTATCTAACCACCCATCTTTAGCCTCGAATTTAGAATATCTTGGATTTGAAGGGTTATATTCCTGACAACTTCGTCTATTTCAGCCCCTGTTGGAAGACTAATGGCGTCTCCACTTAATTTCGGGCGAGTTGAGCACCGGGATTTTCGAGTAGTCAAACTCTGCCCTGGCTGGCTGATTGTGTACAATCCAACACGGTCACTACCATAGCGTTGATCAGCTTCAACAAGGCACACTGTACTTCCGAGTAATGAACGACATCTCCTTGGTGATAGCCAGAAGACTTAGTGCACGCTTGCCATTTTACTATGGATGGGTCGTGGTGTTCGCCGCCGGCACGACCACATTCGCTAGGATGGCGCCGTCCACCACTACCCTGGCGGTATTTGTGTCGCCCATGGCCGACGAGTTTGGCTGGAGCCGCACATTGATCGCAGGCTCGGTTAGCTTGGGCGCGCTGTCGTCCATCTTTATCTCGCCGGCGGTAGGCCGGGCGGTGGACCGGTACGGCGTGCGCTTGATCCTTACTGTCAGCATGCTGGTGCTGGGGGTAGCGATGATCTCCTTGGTCTGGGCCACGGTGCCGGTGTTCTTTTACATGGGTTTCGCCACCGGACGTGTCATATTCCACGTCCCGGTGCAGATTGGGACCGGCGCTTTGATCTCCCGCTGGTTCATCAGAAAGCGGGGCCGGGCCATAGGCATAATTTACCTGGCAGGGGCCATTGGGGGCATTGTAACCGTCCAGATAGCCTCGTTGGCCATATCTCATTGGAGTATAGGAGCTGCTTGGATTTCGTTGGGGGGTCTGGTACTGGCAGTAGCCGTACTGCCGTCGGCGCTCTTGATAGTAGACCGGCCCGAAACCATTGGTCTCCAGCCTGACAACCAGCCACCTGTAAGTTCTGAAGGAAGAGTCGAACTGGAGGAAGACAGCCGCGGTGAGACCGACTGGACCCCTCGCCAAGCCATGCGCACGCGCGCGCTTTGGGTACTGACGGTCGTGGTTGGCGTGCTGTTTATGACCCAGGCAGGGATATCGGTCCATGTCGGCGCATTCTTCCTGGACCGGGGATTGAGCCTCACTGCGGCTGCGAACGCGATCACCATCAACGCCGCGGTGAACGCCTTCGCCAGCCTGATGTGGGGGGCAATCATCGAGCGGACCACCGTCCGCGTGGCAATGACCGGACTGATGCTTCTCAGCGCAACGTGCTCGCTTTCCCTGCTGTCGGTCACATCCGAGGGGTCCGCTTTCGGGGTGGCTGCGCTTCTAGGGCTCGTCGCAGCCGGTGGAAACGTCATCCCGCCCGTGGCCTTCGCGTCCTACTTCGGGCGGCGGTCGATTGGCAGCATACGAGGAATCAGCGAAACCGGAGTCCAGGTCGGTCAGATGATAGGCGCCCTATTCTCAGGTTTGGTGTACGACCTGAGCGGCAGCTACGTTGCTGCTTTCATAACTTTCGCCGTCCTGGGTCTTGTGGGCGCCCTGGTGATCAACTCTTCAAGGCCCCCGATCCGATCCGGAGAAACGGATTCCGTAGGTCTGGAACAGCTACCAAGAGACGGTAATTAGACCGCCTAGAACGCTACCGGCATTCATCGTGGTTTAGGAGTTTGGAGGCTTTCGATTGTGCCAGTCGGTGGCCTGTTCATAGGCGTAAGCCACCTTCAGGACGGTGTCTTCTGCGAATAGGCGACCGCCAATCTGCAGGCCAATTGGGAGGCCTTCAGAGTTGAAGCCGCAGCTGACCGACATAGCAGGAGCACCGGTCAAATTGAATGGCCTGGTCATTACCGGAGGCAGAGCCGCGGCCATTTCCTTGGACGTAATTTCCGTGTCGGTGCCTTCGACGAAAGGGGCACAGCTTCTGGAGGTTGGGAGGATTAGGACATCGTAGGCATCTAGAGCATCAAGGACCTGACGGCGGGTCAGCTCACGAAGCTTTTGGGCTTTGTAGTAGTAACTACTAGGTATAATGCTGCCGGTCAGTAGCCCGATGCGGTTGCCGTGGCCAAACTCGTTGAGATTCTCCTTCACCCAGTCCCTGTAGGTCATCGCCGACTCAACATGGATGAGCGTTTGGCTGAGGGTTCCGCCGTGGACTGTTAGCGGTAGCGACACCTCCTCAACCGTTGCCCCCAATTCCTCTAACACGGACCCCGCTTTCAACACGGCGTCGCGCACCTCGGCGTTGGTGATGTCGCTGTAAACCAAGTCTCTTATAACACCGACACGCATCCCCCGGACGTCACCATCTAGGGCTGCCCGATAGTCGGGGACCGGCACGTTCCAAGTGTAAGGATCCTTGGGATCATAACCGGCGATAGCCCCCAAAGTGATGGCGGCGTCTTCCACCGTGCGCGATATGGGGCCGACCTGGTCCATGGACCATGATCCCGCCGCAACACCGTACCGGCTTACCCTTCCCCAACTGGGCCTCAGTCCCGACAGCCCGCACCAGGCGGCCGGACGGCGAATAGAACCACCAGTGTCCTCTCCCAATGACGTAGCGCACAGAAAGGCGGCAGTGGCGGAACCTGATCCGCCGCTGGAACCCCCGGTGAACCTGTTGAGGTCCCAGGGATTACGATTGGGGCCGTACTGTTGCGACGCCCCCAGAGCGAACTCGGTCAGGTTAGTCTTGCCCAACAAGACGGCACCGGCGCTCTTTAAATTAGCGACGGCGGTGGCATCTTCTTCAGGGATGAACTCGGACATCAAGCGAGAGCCGACGGTAGTGCGAACACCCTTGGTCCACAACTGGTCTTTCACCGCCACTGGTACACCGTGCATTGGGCCTAAGTAGCTGCCTTGAGCGATGGCAATTTCCGCTTTCCGGGCTGCATGCAGCGCCTCTTTACGGCAGACGGTTAGGTAAGAATTGAACTTGAAGTTGACGGCGTCGATTCGTTCGAGGTAAGCCTCCGTCACCTCCACTGGTGAGACCTCTTTCTCCCGGATCATCTCGGATAACTCGGCCACCGTCAAAAACGGAATCCCTTGCTTGTTCATATCAACTCCCCAATTGTGTGGGTCAGACCGGAATCGTTCCGGTAACTCGTCAAGATTACTGATCAAGCGCAATGAAGACTAAGTCATAACACAGGAATTATATGACGAAATTCACCTTGGAAACACACCACCACTACCCCACCAGTACCCCGCCCCTAGGCTTCCTGATGTGGGATATCCTTGAAAAAAGAAAAGCCACCTCGTTTGAGGGGGCTTCTGTCATCTTTGGCGCCAAGCATAAAAGAGCGCCTGAGGGTCACGGATAATACACTTCGTAAGTAGTATATTAAGGGAACCACGAGCAGTTCATTCCGCAGACGACGTCGTTTTCATGTACAGACAGGCGATTCGTCTTGCGATTCTCTAATGGAGGACACAGACCATGCCATTCTACGAAAGAGAATCCGTCCGTATCCACTACGAAGAGGTAGGGTCCGGATATCCCTTGCTGATCATCCCAGGCGGCGGGCTCAATGCCTCTTTGCCACTGTTGAATACGTCGGTACCCTTCAACCCGATGGAGAGATACAAAGAGGATTTCCGTTGTATCAGTGTTGACTTGCGCAACGCTAATCCAGGGCAGTCGAGCGGCCCGCTTGAGATT
>VFHF01000063.1 GCA_009392095.1 SAR202 cluster bacterium | reverse complement strand
AAGTCCGTCAGTTCAGAAGCGAACCCTATGGTTAACGCGGCCCGCAGGTGATTTCGAGAATATCGATATCCTCGATCTGCTATAAATGTTCTTCGTCGTTTAGCTTTGATTTTACCGATGCGCGCTGGTGTTTAGCGGCCCCATTTGACTAAGTCTGGCAGCCAAAGCGCTATCTGCGGGAAGATCATCACTAGAATTACCGTGATGCCCATACGAGCCATGAACAACAGCCCCCATGTTTCGATTCCGGAAACACAGATACCGTAAGGTAACAAAAATAGGGTATCGGGAGATTGAGTAGAGTCGAACTCTCGAGATGACTCCTTCAATTGTGGATGCACTCCGTGATCCCTCCGGGGTCTTGGCCCGCTTGGCAGATGCCCTTAATGAAGTCAGCTCAAATTCGTTGGAACTATGAAGAGCAGTTTCGTTATAATCTGATGGTTGACCAGTTACTGAATTGAGATTACAAGAGAAATAGCATCATATTTAATAGACGCAACACTAAGCCCCAGACATCACAGGCGGGATTGCCTCTTAATCGCCAGCCACGGTGGTGGCATCGCCGTCCTTGGCGTAAGGATCAAGACTCCCTTCCTCTACCCCAAGTTGAGCAATCCCCTCAAGTGGATTCCGCTCCGCCACCTCAAGTCGGGCAATCCCCTCCTGTAGCCTCCCGCCCAAACAATGCAGGCCGTAATAATGCAGGGCTAAACGAGCCAGTGCTTAATGAGGCAGGCCCGTATCGTTTTGGCACCCAGATAGTTAGTCGCGACGTCGCCCTCGCGCTCAAGATAATTGGCTATAACGAACCCACTCGCATCCAATCTGATTGCATTGGCCCGCTTTTAGCTGGCAATGATGTGGTGGGCCAGGCCCATACTGGCACCGGGAAAACTGCCGCTTTCGGGATTCCCTTGGTGGAACAGACGGACCCCTCCCAGGTTTTCATTCAGGGTCTGATACTGGTCCCGACCCGAGAGTTGGCGATGCAAGTCCGCGATGAACTTGTTCGTCTGGCCCAATTCCGTCGCCTGGGAGTGGTCGCCTGCTACGGAGGGCAGCCCATTTCCAAGCAGATTGCAGCGCTTAAGCGTAGGACTCATATAGTTGTGGGTACTCCCGGCCGAGTGCTTGATCACCTTGGTAGAGGGACTCTACGGCTAGAAACTGTTCGCACTGTAGTATTGGACGAGGCGGACGAGATGTTAGACGTTGGCTTCCTACCGGATATTGAGCGGATTCTGAGCCGTACGCCCAGAAACCGGCAGACCGCCCTCTTCTCTGCCACAATACCCTCCCCTATCCGGCGAATCGTCGGCCGGCACATGCGGTCGCCGGTCTGGATACGGATAGGGAGTGAGATTGAGACAGCCCCCGAGGTACGGCAAGTGTACATCGAGGTACTGGAACAGGACCGGATGCGTGCGTTTGTTCGGTTGCTAAAGACACAGGTGAACGGTGGGAAGGTCCTCATGTTCCGAAGAACGAAGGTCGGCGTAGACAATCTGGCCCAAGCACTGCAGCGGCAAGGCATTGCCGCCGCTGGAATTCATGGCGGATTGGTGCAGTCAGAACGAAACGCTGCGATGCGGTCCTTTCACTCCGGGGAACTTAAAGTGCTTGTGGCTACAAATTTGGCTGCCCGGGGCCTGGATATTCCGCAGATCTCCCACGTCGTCAACTACGACATGCCCCAAAACCTGGAAGAGTATGTACACCGAATCGGCAGAACGGCGCGCATGGGACGCGATGGTACAGCCATCACATTTGTCACCGAGTGGGATTTCCCAATGCTGGACCTCTTGCAGGATGGCCTGGCGGGAGAACTAAAGCAAGAGACATTGCCTCTCTAGCATGTAGCCAAAAAAGGGCAGACCCTTTTCTAGTTGTCGGTGTGTCCGTAAGTTTTATTTTGCGGCCCTTTCCTGGCCGGAGCATCTAATGAGTTGTAATTATTGATAGTGCCCGAGATGGGTTGAGAAATCGCCAATAACATGCGATCTGAACTCGGCAATTGTCGTTCTAAAGGTCAGAGATTGGCTTAGCCGGCTATCTAGTGCAGCATGATACAAATTTTCGGCCGGGTGTGTCTCTACTCCATCTCTCAATACCCATATTATGTTGCCTTCCGGCATTACCTTATTGGGCGTTGAAAATTAGGTCACAAAATTGACCGAATTAGGAGCATCATACCCCGGCTTTAGAGCGCCAAGAACTTCAATGCCTGGTTCAGAGGATTCTAAGCGAGTCACCATGACCACTGCTAACCCCTGGAAGCCACGCCAGTTTGGCAACCCTAGTGGCAGGCCCAAAAGCACCTGTGACCTTTCTGGTTTTGTGGTTGAGACCACTGATGACGGCAAGGAATTGATAGATGCCCTGGTGTTTATCGCCATGACACCTAGGAACCAATGACCTACATTACGCATCTATCCCACCGCGCACGGGGAGTATTTTACGGCTGGTGGCTGGTAGGCATCAGTAGCTTTATCCGTACGTCCAGCGTACCGCTCTTTCATGCTATGGGGCTATGGTTTGTGGCGTTGGAAGCCCAGTTTGGTTGGAACCGTACTCAGCTGTCACTGGCCTTCGCTTTTACCCGTGTAGAAAGTGGTTTGCTCGGCCCTGTTGAAGGATACCTGACCGACCGAATTGGAACACGCCGCCTCGTGTTTATCGGGCTATTGATCATGGGCGCTGGCTTCTTACTTTTTGGTCAGGTAAACCATCTTTGGGTATTCTACGTAGCGTTCCTGGTTATGGCCCTGGGCCAAGGTCTAAGCGGCTGGTTGCCTATCACCACCATGTTGAACAACTGGTTTATTAGGCGGCGGTCCTCGGCAATGGGTTGGTCTAACTCTGGCAGCCGGCTCGGCGGACTTCTACTGATTCCATTATTAGCGTGGGCTATCGATCCCGATTACGGGCATTTGGGGTGGGCATTAACCGCGTCAATCTTGGGGATCTTTTTTCTGGTGATCGCATTGCCAATCTCCCGGCTCATTCGCAACCGACCGGAAGATTACGGCCTACATCCAGACGGTGACACACCAGATTCGACGCTCGTCGTCGCCGATGAAACCGAGCAAACCAGTCGACAGCGTAATCCAAATGGTGATTTCACCCTCGCACAAGCTATGCGGACCAAGGCTTTCTGGTACATTTCCTTGGGCCATAGCCTGACAGCTGTCGTGATTGTATCCATGATGACCCATCTGGCCCCACTCCTAACCGACGAGGGATTCTCGCTTCAGGCCGCGGGGTGGGTGGTGGCCGTGTACACAGCTGTTTCCATGGTGTTTCAAGTTATTGGGGGTTACGCGGGTGAGCGTATACCAAAAAACGTGGGCATGTTCGTGTTTTCTTCGATTCAGGCTGGTGCTGTGCTAGTTCTTGTAGCCTTCCCATCCAACGTCGAGATGGTCTATCTGTTCGCAGTTCTATTCGGCATTGGCTTTGGGGGCACTAGCCCACTCGCCACGTCCATCCGAGGCGATTATTTTGGCCGGGCCAATTTTGGCAAGATTCTAGGCATTTCATCGGTACCGATGAATATCCTGTTGTTTGGGGCGTCTCCATTCGCCGGATATATGTACGACCTTCAAGGCGACTACACCCTGGCTTTTGAGATCTTAGCCGCCTTGAATTTCTTGGGTGCGCTACTTTTGCTCATGGCTAAGAAACCGATACTAAGAACTGCGGCCGAGAGAACCAAAGTGACACGGCAAGACTCTTAGCGGCAACCCTGTATACACGGATTAGCCCCTTCCCCTTTCTATCGGCATAGCAAAAAGGAAAGCCACCGGCTTAGATTGGCAAAGTCGGTGGCTTGTTC
>VFHF01000062.1 GCA_009392095.1 SAR202 cluster bacterium | reverse complement strand
GCCTGAGTATGGTGGACGTATTCCTCAACTTGGCGACCGGGGGTATCATTCAACGGGTCACCCGCTGGGATTTTCCGCCCGGTTTCCTACCCTTACCGCTGATCATCGCCCACCGTGGCGACGTGACCAACGCTCCGGAGAACACCATCTCGGCATTCCAGAAGGCCCTGGAACTTGGCGCCGATGGGATTGAGTTGGATGTCCGCCTGACCAAGGACGACCAGCTCGTAGTGTTCCACGACCGTCGCCTCGAGCGAACGTCTAACGGAAATGGTCCGGTAAACCACTCAACCCTAGATGAAGTCCGGGCGCTAAACGCCGGGTCTTGGTTTGCCTCTGAATTCGCAGGAGAGCGGCCACCGACGCTGGACGAGGTATTTGAATCGTTGCCTGCTGATTTTCTGATCAATGTGGAAATGAAGGTCATTATGAAAGGCATGAGACTCATCGCCCACAAAGTTGCGGAGGTTGTGCGGCGTCATGGTCGCTGGGACAGCACACTGGTGGCATCTTTCAATCCAATCGCACTGTGGGAACTCCGAAAGATTGAAGCGAAGATCATCCGGGGATACATCTGGTCTCGCCGTCACCCTTTCCCGATACGGTCCCGCATCTTCAGCCCATTGGTGCAGGCAGACTGGTACGACCCCGCCAACGACTCATACAACACCAAACTACACCGGAAATTCCAGTTACGGGGCGCCAGGGTGTTGGCCTGGGACTTGGACTTCGACCGCGACATGGAACGGATGGCGGGCGCCCGTCTGGAAGCCATCGTCACCGATTCATTGGAAGAGATGTTGGACCGCAGACGGAATATTGCGGGCCGCTTGACCTGAACCGTTCCACGCTCGAAGTCATCGAACAAAGTGACTGAACCTACTTCATTGCCTGTTAAACGCGCGCTCAATATGATAAAATAAGCTAGTAGAATTGTGTTTAACGTACAACGTGATTATCGGACAATGCTGTTGATGGGCGGTGGAACCACGAAGCGATCCATAGAATCAGGCGGGCGGGCAACGGGCGCCAGGCTCACCGGCGAAGCGGTCTCAGCGTGACCGCAGTCGATGATGTTAAGGCCCGGTTGGATATCGTTGACGTAGTGTCTCAACGCGTGCCATTGCAGCGGTCCGGTAACAGCTACAAAGCCAACTGTCCTTTCCATCAGGAAAAGACGCCTTCATTCCACGTGTTTCCTGACCGGCAGTCCTGGCGTTGCTTTGGGGCCTGCGCCACGGGTGGCGACGTTCTTTCGTTCGTGATGCGCGCAGAGGGCCTTGAATTCGGCGACGCTCTGCGACAGATGGCCCAGCAAGCTGGAGTCACCCTCCCTCAGCGCGGACAGAACCCCCAGAACCAAGTTGCACATAAGATCAACGAAGACACCAGGGCCTACTTCCAGCGGACGCTGGCATCAGCCCAGGGATCGTCCACGAGAGAATACCTGGAACAACGAGGACTGGATAAACAAGCGATCGAGGCCTTCGGTATCGGACTCAGTCCTTCCGACGGGGAATCGCTCAAGAACCATCTGGTGCGAGAGGGATATTCGCAGGAAGAACTGGCCAGCGCAGGCGTGGTCAGAGCCGGTGACGACAACGTAAACCATGACCTGTTCCGGGGACGGCTGATGTTCCCTATCCGCGATGCCCACGGCAATCTGGTGGGCTTTGGTGCCAGGTCTCTGGACGGTTCGGAGCCCAAGTACTTGAACTCGCCACAAGGGGCATTGTTCGATAAGAGCCGCCTGCTGTACGGAATGGACCGGGCAAGGACCGATGTAAGAAAAGAAGGCGCTGTAATCGTTGAAGGTTACATGGACGCGATCGCGGCCCATCAGGCCGGGTTCAAGAATGTTGTGGCCCAGATGGGAACGGCGCTGACCGAATTTCAGGTTGATGAGATACGACGCCTGACAGGGAAAATGACCATGGCGCTGGACCAGGACGCCGCCGGTCAGGCCGCCACGTTGCGTAGCTTGGACGTGGTTCTGGACAATTTCCGGACCAAGACCGTCAGTAACCAGGGATCGAGCAGCACGGCGGAAGCCGACCCTAGGATAATTGTTATGCCGCCGGGTCAGGACCCGGACGAGGTGATTCATCGATCGCCCAGCGATTGGACCAAATTGGTTGAGTCTGCGATACCGGCTGTAACATTCCGAATCAATGCGATAACGAGTCAAGGCGATACCACCTCGCCGGAAGGCAAAGCGAAATGCGTAGCCGAAGCGGCGCCCTTCATTCACCTGCTGGGCAGCGGTATACAACAGGCGAACGCCGTTGAATTATTGGCTAACAATCTCGATGTCCCAATCGACACGGTGAAGGCAGCTTTGAGCCGCCCGTCGGTGGCCAGGCGTGCCCGGCGACCGGAGCAGCAACGCCCTGCAGCTTCGACAGCATCGCCCTTTGCCAGATTGGACCACGACCCGATGGAGGAACACTGCCTGCAATTGCTCCTCGGTTTTCCGGACCTCCGGGAGGCTGCGGACGGTCTCCGCTCTGAATTCTTCCAGAGGCACGAAAACAAAGAGGTCTTCACGCGATGGTTGGATGCGGGGCCAGGAATGGGTAAAGATGAAACATTGGCGGCCGTTAGAAGGAACGGCGACGATGCGGTCACAGGGCAATTGGACTTGTTATCGGAAAAGCCGTTGATCGCGTTGGACGCGACTAAACGGGTCGCCTCATTCTTAGAAGTGGTTTCCCGGTTGGAAGAGCGTAATTTGAGAAGCCTAAAATCCGAAGAAGTTATACGATTCGCCGAGTCGCCTCCCGACATCGAGGATGGCGAGCACGACGATATCTTGCGATTGAACCAACAGTTCAAAAAGAACGAAGGCCTCCGGAGAGGCCAAGCCCAGGAAATCTCCGGCTGAGGAGGCGTAATGGCCAAGAGACGAGACATCGGAAGTGAGCTGACCCCAGAGGATTTTATAGAATCCCGGCAAGATGATTCGGATTCTCCAAATCCAGTACTAGATATAATTCGCAACGTCGACACCGCTCGCGACGACGATGGCACGGATAGTGAAGGCATGTCCGGCGGAGCATCATCGGCGCTCACGGCAACCTCTAGTGAAGCGGAGTGGGACTCCACTCAGACCGCTGA
>VFHF01000061.1 GCA_009392095.1 SAR202 cluster bacterium | reverse complement strand
AGATGACCAACTCCACAGGGCCAACTTGAGAAGGGTCGTCGGTGGCGGCAACCGCCACAGTGAAGTCACCTTCCGGCTGAATCAATTGGAGCCCTTTTTCTTTTATCGCCGCTAAGTGAGCGCCCCTAGCAATCAGGGTGACGTCATTTCCGGCCTGGGCCAACAGCCCGCCGTAACACCCTCCGATGCCGCCAGCGCCCATCACCGCAATTTTCAAAAGCCCCCCAAGCCAGTCACGTCAAATAACACCGTCTGACTGCATCAAATCAAGTTCTTCCCGGCTGACGCCGCCGATTGAGCAGAGTATCTCTTCGTTGTTGGCGCCCAGGAGAGGCGGCGCTATGTTGGGCGTTTCCGCCCCATTCGCAAACTTTATGGGCGTGTTGACCGTCCGGAAAATGCCACCCAGGTTGTCGCCGCCGTTGACGAACATGCCTCGGGCTTCCAGGTGGGTGCATTTGTCCAAGTCGGCCGTGTCCTGCACGATACCCATGGAATAGCCTATGTCGATCAATTGGCTTGTTACCTCGGCCTTGGTGCGCTGCATCGTCCAGCCTTCTAGGGCCGGGACAAAGCTGTTCAAATAGAAATCGCCGCTGACACCCACGCCTAGGTACCGCTCGTCACCGATCAGGTCTTCCCGGTCCATGAGCCGCCAGAGGTCCTTCCATTTTTCCGGCCCGCCGGCGCCGGCGAGCACCACCCAGCCGTCTTTGGCCCTCAAGGCCAGTTGGGCGCTCAGCATGTTGCCCCGCTCCCGGCCTGCTGGAGTTCCGGTGGCCTGGTAAAAGGGCATGGTGCTGGTGGTGTGGGCCGCCATGCAGTCGTACATGGACATATCGACGAACGCGCCTTCTCCGGTGCGGTGGCGTTTTTCCAAGGCCATCATGATGCCCAGAGCGGTCCAAACTCCCGGGACCGAGTCCCCGATGTTGTCGCCGACCATCTGCGGCCCGCCGCCTGGTTCTCCGGTAACGGCCATCCAGCCTCCCATCCCCTGGACGCACGGGTTGTTGGCCGGCCAATTGGAGTAAGGACCCGGCGCCGGTCCCTCTGGGTCTCCGTAGCCGGTGAGACTGGTGTAGATCAGGGCGGGGTTGAGTTGTTTCAATACGTCGTAGCCCAGGCCGAGACGCCGCAGGGCGCCCGGGCCCCAATTGTCCAATAGGATGTCGGACTCTTTGACCATCCGCTCGAAAGCCGCTTTGCAGCGGGGGTCGCGGAGATCTAGGGCCACGCTTTTCTTGTTGCGATTCAGGCCAAGGTAGCGGGCGCTGATACTTTCGCCTGCGTCGTTATGGATGAAGGGGCCGTTGCCACGGCCTCGCTCACCGACTCCAGGGCGCTCGATCTTTATGACTTCGGCACCCATGTCCGCCAGGATCATCGAGCAGAAAGGTCCGGCCACGATGTGCGTGACATCCATGACCCTGATGCCCTCTAGGGGTAGAGAAGCCACCTTCGGTTCGGTAATCATGCCCTAGCTTCCCGACTCGAATTCTTTGAAATCTAAGCCGAGGCCCTGTTCATTGAAGCGTTTGCCGTTCTGAATGTACCGGGCAGTGGGGTCTTTCAATCGCTCGGCCTGTTTCTCGGAGAGGGGCCGTATCTGGCCGGGGACGCCGATGACTAAAGAGTTGTCGGGAACTTTACCCCGAACGATGGCGCCGGCGCCGATGAATACGTTGTCGCCGACATCGGTGTCTTCCAGGAGGACGGCGTTAACGCCGATCAGGACGTTGCTGCCAACCTTGCCGCCGTGGACCACCGCTCCGTGGGTCATCAGTACGTTGTTGCCCAGTTCCAAGTGGTCGTCGGTGTGCAGAACCGCATTGTCCTGGATGGAGCAGTTCTTGCCTATGATGATATCGCCGTAGTCGGCACGAATAACTGCTCCGGGCCAGATACTGGTGCCTTCACCGATTACCACGTCGCCAACGATATAGGCTGCTTCGCTGACGAAAGCGGACGGGTGAATGCGGGGACTTTTTCCATCTAATGGGCGAATCAAGATGTTCCTCCAATAATCAAAGACCGCTGAAGACAGGTCGTGTTGACGGAGTTCCCGACGGGTGGAGGAATCAAGTGGATTCTTCCGGAAGACGAACTGGCAGGGACGGCAGAACGAGGCGGGAGCCGAGGTTAGAATACACTCCTACGCCGATTCTCGCCACTTTTCGTGCCTAAAACCACTTTTTTCGTGAACAACGACTAGACTCCGAATATACCAGTCAGCCAATCTGTCCCCGCCTGGCAAGCGTAGGCGAAGACTAGGAATTTAAAGAGCTTTCCAACCCACACAACGGCCAGGAACCCCCAGACTGGGTAGCGCAGGGCCCCGGCTGCGATGCCGACCACATCGAAGATTGGGTTGGGTACCAGGGACACCAAGAAAAGCAGCAACCAGCCCCGGCGGCGCATCCAGTGCTCCAACCGTTGGTAGACTCGGTTTCGGGCCAGCACGTCGCGGCCGGTGTAACCCAGGTAGTAACCGCTCAGTTCTCCGGCCGATTCGGCAGTCCCGGCGATGATGCCCACCCAAAAAGGGTCAAGAAAGCTGGAGGTGGCGCAAGCGGTCGCCAGGGCCGGCACCGGGATTACCAGTCCCGCGCTGGCAACCAGGGCGCTAAGAGCTACGGCTCCGTAGCCAACCTCGCTTGCGCCAAAATTGTTGCGGAGCAGCAGCGCGGCCACGACCGCGGATATGACGACGATGATGATGCCCAGCCGAACCAGGGTCTCTGGTTTTTTCCAGTTGACCTGGCGGATGTAGTGCATCAGAAACTCTTGGGTTCGTTACTTAGCTTGCAGATGTCACTACTTCCGGCGTCTCGCTTTCCGAGGCTTCCGCCTTGGGGGCAGCCACCTTGGTCAGGGTCAGCCCCTCAACCGCCGCATCCACGAGGACATGGTCGCCCGAAAGGAATTCACCGGACAAGATTCCCTTGGACATTGGGTTCTCTAGGAAACGGGTCACCGCCCTGCGCAGTGGGCGCGCTCCGTAGACCGGGTCATACCCTTCCCGGCCCAGCCAGAGGTTTGCGTCCGCGGTCAGTTCAAAGGTGATGCCCCGCTCTTCCAGGCGGCCTTGAACGTCCTTGATCATCAGGCCCACAATCCGGATGATCTGCTCCTGGGTCAGCGGATGGAAGATTATCGTTTCGTCGATTCGGTTGAGGAATTCGGGTCGGAAAGCCTCTTTGAGAGCAGCGTTGACCGACTCTCGCAGTTTCTGGTCTTCGTCCTCCCCGGCCTGATCACTGGTGCGGAACCCAAAGGATTTTCTCTGCATTCCGGCGGTCCCCAGGTTGCTGGTCATGATGATAACTGTGTTCCTGAAATCAACGGTCCGGCCGTGGCCGTCAGTCAACCGTCCGTCCTCCAAGACCTGGAGCAGGATGTTGAACACATCGGGATGGGCTTTCTCGATCTCGTCGAAGAGTACCACCCGGTAGGGCCGGCGGCGCACCGCCTCGGTGAGTTGTCCGCCCTCTTCGTAGCCCACGTAGCCCGGAGGGGCGCCGATGAGTCTCGAAACGGAGTGCTTCTCCATGTATTCGGACATGTCGATGCGTACCATGTTGGACTCGTCGGCGAACATGAACTGGGCTAAAGATTTAGCAAGCTCAGTCTTGCCTACGCCCGTCGGTCCCAGGAAGATAAAACTGCCGATGGGACGGCGCGGGTCGCTCAAGCCGGAACGCGAACGGCGAATGGCCTCAGCCACCGACACCACCGCCTCTTCCTGGCCGATGAGCCGCTGATGCAGGTTCTCTTCGATGTGCACCAGGCGTTCACCCTCGCCTTCCAAGAGGCGTCCGGTGGGTATGCCGGTCCATTTCGAGACCAGCTCGGCTATGTCCAACTCACTCACCACCATGTCCGTGCGGCGGTCTCGTTGGAGGTGTTCGCGCTCGACTTCATATTCCTCGGCCAAACGCAGCCGTTCAAACCGAAACTCAGCAGCTCGCTCATAGTCGGTGCGTTGCGCTGCAGCGTCTTCTTGATCGAGCAATTGCTCGATCCTTTCTTCGATGTTCTTGACATCGGCTGGGAGGCTTTCCGCGTCGATGCGCAGGCTGCTGGCCGCCTCGTCGATGAGATCCACCGCCTTGTCGGGAAGCTGACGCCCAGTGATGTAGCGGTTACTGAG
>VFHF01000060.1 GCA_009392095.1 SAR202 cluster bacterium | reverse complement strand
TCGGCACGCCAGCGGTAAGAATTTTGGCCTGCATCACAATACGAGAAGCCCCGTCTTTCTGTAGAAGGACGGGGCTTCTCGTATTGTGAGATTCCGTGTGCTGGCTACTGAACCGTTATGGAGTCACCCACCTTGATGCTGCCTCCATTTACCACTATAGCGAGCATGCCGCGCTTGCCGTCAATCTTGTCTTGGAGTCCGAGCGCCAGGGCCTCCATCTTGCCGCAGGCTTCGCAATCGCCAACGAGTTCCATGGTCACGTCATCACCTATGCGGAACACCTGACCGGCCTTGGTTTGGCTCAGGTCCAAACCTGTGACGGTGATGTTCTCTTTTACCTGACCGGGAGCAAGGCCAAAATCGTCCAGTGTCTCTTTGTCGATGAACAGAACCTGGCGTTTGTTACCCTCGAAGGCGCTGCGGTCTCCTTCCAGGCCCAGGCCGGAGATGGCGGTTGCTTCTTGGACCGGGTCTGAAGGAGTCCCTTTGACCCTGGCGATGTGCAAATTCGTGATTGTTCCTTGGGGCATGATAGGCGTCTCCTTGCATTATTAGCCGTCAGAACCAGATTCATCAGAATTCCGTGGCAAACTTATGGTTTATTCTACAGCATCACCATGCCGTAATCCGGTTCCAAGCCGAAGTACATCCTTCCGAAAGTTTCATAGCGGCTTTCGGTATAAAAGCGGTGCTGTCTGGCTACCTGGATATCACGGAAACAACGCTCGATGGGATTGCCGCTGTAGATCGCCGAGGTGCCCGCCAGCGTGTGCATCCGTTCCACCACTCTGACGGCGCTTTCGGACGCATTGGTTGCTGCCAGCAGCAGATCAGCTCGTTGGTCGACGGTCACTTCCTGCCCGGACGAGACCCACTGCCAGACGTCGTCCAACGTGTTGTAGAGCAATGCCCGGGCGGCCCGGAGGGTGGCTACCGCCTGCCCGATCTGCGATTGGACAGAGGGATTCATCCAGAGAACGGAGTTGCCACCGGTGGCGGTCTTGGCTTTAGCAAGAGCAGTTGTTTCGTCAATGGCAACCCGTGCGATTCCCAGCATCACCGGTGTAAGGGCTGCAGTCACGATGCCGATGAAGGAGAACCGGTAGAGCGGGCCCTGGAATCTCGGTCCCAAAGTGATCTCCGGAGTGAATGGGAATGCTCTTTGGGTTGGCACGAACGCGTTGTCGACACGGATGTCGTCACTGCCGGTGGCCCGCATGCCCAAGACATCCCAGGTGTCCAGGATTTGGCAGTCTTCCCGGGATATATAGGCCCAGATGATTTTATTCGGCGTAGCCTCACCGTCGTTGACCGCGCAGACCGACGCGATCCACCTGGCGTGGTGGCAGTTGCTGGCGAACCGTCCATCGCCGGTGATCTGAAACCCTCCGTCAACGGGCACGGCCCGCATTGGCGGGGTGATGGAGGCGGCGAACAAAGCCCGCGGGTCTTGGCCCAGCAACTCTTCGGCGCCTTGCTCGGGTAGCCGTGAGCAGAAGAATGCCCATAAAAGAGGATTCGTAATCGTCCAAGCCGCCGCCGAATCGAACCGGACCGCCTCTTCGATGACCGTGGCATAAGACACCGGGTCTAGTTCCATGCCGCCTAAGGATTTGGGCGTCAGCATCGTGAGCAATTCCGAGCCGCTCAGGGCGTCGAAGGACTCTTGAGGAAGGTGACGCAACCGTTCGCCCTCGGCCAAATTGGCCTTCAGAATGGGACCGATACTGCGGATGCGTTCCAGCAGGTTGGGGTCGACGTCAGTCTTCATGGCCTAGGTTCCAACGTGCGTATGATATGCTTCGCGGAGTGTACTGATTGGGCTCTCTTCAATCAAGTGTCGAGCCTGGTCCGATGCCGTTTTACAGCGTATCTCGGGACAGAGCGAAAGAACGTATCTGCAGGTGAATGTCATGGCCTACGAATTTATTCAGACTGAAAACCGGGAAGGAGTCTACATCGTTACGATGCACGACCCGCCTACCAGGAACGCCTTGGGGCCGCAGATGGCCGACGAGTTGATGGAGTGCCTGGACATCTTTGAGGACGACCCCGAGGCCCGGGTGCTGCTGCTTACCGGGACCGAGCCATCATTCTGTTCCGGCGCCAACGTCCGGGGATTCAACCAGCGAATTCAAGACCGGGAAGCCGGTTCGGTTGACGTCGAAGTTGACCCACTGCCCTGGGGCATGATGGAGAGCCAATACGCTTCCCGTGGTCAGAAGGTCGCCTTGGGCGGACAGGCCAGCCGTATTCCCCTCCGCATACATAAGCTTCAGAAGCCGTCTATCGCGGCGGTTAACGGACATGCCATCGGCGTGGGGATGGGTGTGGCTCTGGCCTGCGACATCCGGTATACGTCCGAGAAAGCGGTCTTCTCAGAAGCCTTTGCCCGGATGGGGTTGATACCCGGAGATGGAAGCTGCTGGCAATTGCCGCGGCTGATCGGTATGAGCAACACCCTGTTGCTCCAGTACACCGGCGACCGTATCGACGGGCCGGACGCCTACCGACTGGGTCTGGCCAGCAAGTTGCTGCCCGACGACGAACTTTTTGACGCTACTTTTGAGTTGGCCTCCCGGTTGGCCAAGGGGGCGACCCAGTCTCACGCGTTGACCAAGTATTTGGTTCACAAAAGCCTGTCCATGGACTTTGAAGAGGCCCTCGATCTAGCCCACGTGGCCCAAGAACAAGTGCGGAAGACTGAGGACCACAGAGAGGCCGTGCAGGCATTCTTGGAGAAGCGGCCGGCGAACTTGAAGGGGCGGTAGGCGCCGGGGTTATTTCTAGCTCCAACGCCTCGTTCACCGATTAGTCGCCGTTGTCGCCCAGATGTCACCCTGAGTGGAGCGAAGAGTCGGCCAAGATGAGGTTTGGAAGATTCTTTCCCGACGAGTTGGGAGCGTTCCTTGGAATGACTGTGTAAAGGGAGAGTGGGAGTATTAGTGACAGCGCATGCGAACCCGGCGCAAAATTCAGCCTGCGGACCTCTTGACTCTGGTCGTGGGCAGACATATAATCGAACCTCACACAGGAGGATGGCGTCTCGCTTAATGATGATTCTTACCTGAAAATAAGTTGAATCGATGGGATACCTGAACGACGGTTCGGGGGAAACCCCTGACCGTTGTTTCGCGTGTGAGGCACCTTAAAAAGAGAATAAGAAACTGCAATTAGTCCTGCGTAACAACGTAGAAATATGTCGCGTAGAAATACGTAACGTACAGATACGCTCGAAAGAAAGATACACGCCAAGGAAAGGTTTGAAGTTCCTTGCGTGGGTCAAGTTATTAAGGGCTTACGGTGGATGCCTTGGGACCAAGAGCCGATGAAGGGCGCGGCAAGGCTGCGTTAAGCCTCGATGAGCCGTCTAGCGGGCATAGTCGGGGATACCCGAATGGGGAAACCTTATCCGGTGTTGAGTCGGATAATCCTTCCTGTAAAGGGAGGAGGGCAAGTGGGGGAACTGAAACATCTAAGTACCCCGAGGAAAATAAATCAACCGAGATTCCCTTAGTAGTGGCGAACGAACGGGGATCAGCCTAAACCAGTATGACTTAGTGGCATAAGGGCCTATGTTGTATTGGGGTTGCAGGGATTGCCTAGGGCCCCCTTATGAGGCCCAAAGGAGTTACAAATCTTATTTCTAGTCGAAGGATCCTGGGAAGGACCGCCATAGAGGGTGACAGCCCCGTAGGCGAAAGGGATAAGACTCCTGGCGTATTACCTAAGTACCACGGGGCACGGGAAACCTTGTGGGAATCTGGGGGGACCACCCTCCAAGGCTAAATACCCTTGGTCACCGATAGCGTACCAGTACCGTGAGGGAAAGGTGAAAAGAACCCCTAGCGGGGAGTGAAATAGATCTGAAACCGTAAGCCTACAGAAGGTCGTAGTCCCGACTTTGTCGGGATGGCGGCGTGCCTATTGAAGAATGATCCTGGGACTTACTGTATGGAGCAAGGTTAAGGAACTGTAGTTCCGGAGCCGAAGCGAAAGCGAGTCTGAATAGGGCGCCAAGTTCCATGTAGTAGACTCGAAACCGGGTGAGCTACCCATGGCCAGGTTGAAGGTCCGGTAAAACGGACTGGAGGACCGAACTCGTGGCTAGTACAAAAGCTTGGGATGAGCTGTGGG
>VFHF01000059.1 GCA_009392095.1 SAR202 cluster bacterium | reverse complement strand
GATGCTTAACCTCCGAAAGAACCAAGCATACAAAAAAGACCCCGTCTGGAATACTGGACGGGGTCTTTTTTACGCTCACGTTATTTCCGAGACCTATTATTTTTCGGCGGCCAGAACCCTACTGAAGACCTTCTCCAACATCACTGCCTCTTCTTCAGATATGTGTCCCAAGAAGACTTCCCAGGCATGTCCAAAGTGATCGGGGCCTACGTTTTCGATGGTGTCCAGACCTTTTTGCGTGATCACTGCGTAGTAGCCTCGCCGGTCGCCTGGGCAAGGTTCCCGGACTATCAGGCCAGCCTCGATCATCCGGTCGACCAGACGGGTGATGCCGCTGCGGGTCAGCAGCACCGAGTCCGCCAGCTCGCTCATGCGCAGACCTAGCTTAGGACCCTCTGCCAGTTGTTGCATAACATCCCACCAGGCCAGGGGTATGCCGTACTGCTCCTTCATCCGGCGCTCCAAGTACTTAACTACGCTGAAATGAGCGCCCAGGAAAGAACGCCACATCTGCAGATGAATCGTCGTGTTTGTTGTCGCCATGCTTAAATTATAAGAATAATTAATTGTAGAATCAACTATTGACAATACAATTTAATGGATAGGGGAATGTGGCCGTAGCATTTATATTCAGCCTCAGATTGCGTATGATTAAAAGCGCAATGTTAACAAGCATCAACGACGACATGTTCGCCGCGGACGTCATTCAAGATCCCTACCGTTATTACGGGAAGATAAGGGATGAAGACCCCGTCCACTGGAACGAACTTTACGAACTCTGGGTGATCACCCGGCATGACGACCTAGTCTGGCTGGCCCGGAACCACGAGCAATTTTCGAACTCTGTATACGTGAATGACCCGCGCCCGGCCTACCCGGCAATCTTGGATTCGGACAAAGAGTTGTACGATTTCATGAAGGATTACCGGGGCAATCAATTGATCCAGTTCGACCGGCCCGAGCACCTGGAGATGCGGAAGGTCGTGCACTCCTATTTCACCCCCAAGTCCATGGAAGAATGGCGGCCGTTGGTCAGATCAGCTATCAAAGAACTTCTGGATGCGGCTGAGGAAACCGGCGACGTTGACTTGATGCGGGACCTGGCTGTGCCCCTGCCGGTCCTAGTCATCGCCGAGATGATGGGCGTGCCCGAATCTGAACGCCCGCACATTCGGATGCTGGCCGAGAAACTTCTGCACGCAGGACGAGGCGAGCCGGACCGGATGCGCTTGGTGGCCGAGGGCATGCAGGGGATGCTGGACTACGTGGACCCCATGGTCAACGAACGGATCGCCAGCCCTAAAGACGATTTCATATCAGTGCTCGCCAGCGGAGAGAAGTCCGGCGTATTCACCCGTCAACAGGTGCTGGTAAACACCTCTTTGCTGTTGGTGGCTGGGCACGAAACGACCATCAACCTGATCTGCAATGGCGCCATGGCGTTGCTTAATAACCGCGACCAATGGGATTTGCTCAAGACAGACACCCAAGGGCTCATGGTCAGGACGACCGAGGAAGCCCTGCGCTATGACCCTCCGGTTAAGTCGATCCAGCGTATCGCCACCGAAGACGTGGAGATTCGAGGGAAGACGATCAAGAAGGACGAACGTCTCCGCTGGTTCGTGTCGTCGGCCAACCGCGACCCCAACAAGTTCGCGGACCCGGACACAATGGACATCACCCGCTGGCCCAACTCCCATGTGGCCTTTGGTGCTGGCGTTCACCACTGCCTGGGCGCAACCATCGCCAGGGTCGAGGGACAGGAAGTTTTCGGCGCCCTAGCCGAGCGGTACCCGAATCTCGATTTGAGAAACGACCGGGCTGAATACCAAGAAAGCCTGACCTTCCGCTCGATGAAGAGCCTGCCTGTTTCGTTAGATTAGTCTAGCTGGGCCAACACCCGCACCCTAGGAGCTTTGATGCCGGCTAACGACGGTGCACATCGATTCAGTGATCGTTTAAGCAAGTCCGGACTCGACGGCGCCGACGCCCAGCGGGTCTACCGGTACATGTTGCTGGCGCGGGCCATCTCGGAAAAGAGCTGGCTCCTGACCAGGCAGGGCCGAGTTCTGTTCTCCATGCCCTGCGATGGCCAAGAGGCGGCCGATGTGGCCAGCGCCTACGCTCTGGACACCACCAACGATTTCATAGTCCCCTACGCCCGGAGCCTGGGGGCGATGTTGGTTAAAGGCATGACCACCCAGGAAGTGATGCTCAATATGTTCGGCAAGGCCGCGGACCCCAACGGCGGCGGCCGGCAGATGCCGATGCATTGGGGATACAAGCAACTGGGAATCATCTCCATGGGCAGTTCCGTAGGGACGACCCTCCCTCGAGCGTCGGGTGTCGCTCTGGCCTCCAAACTCAAGGGCCAGAACGCTGTAACCATGGTCTACTTCGGCGAAGGGTCGGCCAGTGAAGGCGATTTCCACGAGGGGCTGGCCTTCGCGGGCGTCCACCGGCTGCCAGTGGTCTTCTTCTGCAACAACAATGGCTGGGCCACTTCGGTCCCGGTCAATCTTCAGAGCGCCGAGCCACAGATCGCCAAGCGGGCCGAGGGATACGGCTTCCCCGGCATCACAGTGGATGGTTTAGACCCTTTGGCGGTCTATCAGGCCGTGCGGGAGACAGTGGCGCGGGCCAGGTCTGGCGACGGACCTAGCCTGGTGGAAGCCACGACCATCCGCATGATGCCCCATTCCAGCTCCGACGACCACCTGCGCTACCGGACACCGGAAGAATTGGCTGCGGAAAGGGAACTTGACCCCCTGCCCCGCTTCAGGGACATTCTGCTCTCCGCCGAACTTCTGGATGGCGAGTCGGACCAGGCGCTGCGGGACGCCGTGGACCAAGAGGTTGAATCTGCCATCGAGTTCGCGGACGCGGCCCCTTCTCCCGCTCCTGAATCAGCGCTAAATGGGGTCTACGCGCCCTAGGGCGGCGTCATGGGTGAGATGCGCTTGATCGAAGCTGTGCGGCAGGGCCTACGCGAAGAGTTGGCCGCAGACTCCAGTGTGTTCCTGATCGGCCAGGACATCGGAGTGAACGGCGGCGTGTTCCGGGTCACCGACGGTCTGCTGGATGAGTTCGGGCCCGAGCGAGTCATCGACTCCCCTCTGGCCGAATCTGGCATGGTCGGCGTGGCCATCGGAGCGGCCATGAATGGGCTGCGCCCGGTGGTGGAGGTCCAGTTCGCCGACTTCATATTCCCGGCCTTCAACCAGATCGTCAGCGAGGCGGCACGGATGTATTACCGCACCAACGGCGACTATTCCGTGCCCATAGTCATTCGTGCTCCTTACGGCGGGGGAGTCCGGGGCGGGCTGTACCACTCCCAGAGCGTTGAGGCGTATTTCGCCCACGTGCCCGGCTTAAAAGTTGTAGTGCCGTCCAATCCTCACGACGCCAAGGGCCTGTTGAAGGCCGCCATCCGCGACAACAATCCGGTGTTGTTCTTCGAGCACAAACTCGCCTACAACACGGTCCAGGGAGACGTTCCAGAGGGCAATTACACGGTGCCCATCGGAAAAGCGGCTGTTCGGCGGGAGGGGCAGCAGTTGTCGTTGATCTCTTATGGACTGTCGGTGCACCACTGCCTTGAGGCGGCGGAGACCTTGGCTGCCGAGGGAATTAGCTGCGAGGTGGTGGACTTGCGCTCTGTTAGTCCTTTGGACACCAAAACTCTGCTGGAGTCAGTGAAGAAGACGGGGCGGGTTTGCATCGTCCATGAGGACAACCTGACCGGGGGAGTTGGAGCTGAGGTGGCGGCCATCGTCGCCAAGGACGCCTTCGAGTACCTGGACGCTCCGGTACAGAGGGTGGCCGCGCTGGATGTGCCGTCCTTCCCTTACAGCCCAACCTTGGAAGACGCACTACTGCCCGGCCCGCCGGACATAATCTCGGCGGCGCGGGAGTTGGCGGCTTATTAGTAGTGTTGCATCCGGCCTGCAAAAACGCCGGGGAATTAGCTTAAGGGAGCGGTCAGGCTAGCCAGGAAATAACGCAATCCAAGCGAGTTTCGATTGGCACCCAGCCGATCTGAAACAAAAAGTCCAATCCCCTCGCCGTGTATACCACTCCATCACACGACAATAATGGCATGATCCCACCGTCCCACGC
>VFHF01000058.1 GCA_009392095.1 SAR202 cluster bacterium | reverse complement strand
GAACGCCCACCCCGCTCATCATGTTTGGGCAAGCGCCACCGACACACATATTGTCGCTTCGGGAATTGTTGTTTTGAAGATCGGTGATTGGATTACCCGAATATTAAGAGTGGCACGATAGCTTTTTATGGCCGAGCTCGATTCTACAAGGACCGTTACTAGGCAGCCAACTTGACCTCTCCTAGCTCTAAACGTGCGGCGCGACCAACTCCGTAAATTTCTCGAGCTGCTCCATCTGGTTGGGCGAGGCGAAGCGGACTATGAAGTAATCGGCGCCGGCTTCTTTGTAGAGTTTGATGGTGTCGATGGCTTTTTGGGCTGGGCCGAAGACACAGAGTAGTTGCTTGCTGACCACTTCATACGGAATGCCATAGTAAGCGCGCATGAACCCGTCGCCCTCGGATAGAGCCTCGCCTTCATCGTTCAAATTGACTGATATGTACAGAGCACGTTTGATGCCACTTACATCCTTGCCTAACTCCGCACCTTTTTCTTCGATCTTATCCAAGCATTTGGTGAACATCTCTGTGGAAGGAACGTTGGTGATCCACCCGTCTCCCTGGGCCGCCACCCGTTTCAATCCCCGCTGCACCCAGTTGCTGGAGAGCCAGATAGGGACCTGGTCTTGGACCGGCCTTGGCTCCAATGTCACGTCATTCAAGGGATAATAACCCTCTGGGTGGGAAACGTTGTCTTGAGACCACAGCATACGCAGGACATCTATGCTCTCTTCCATCCGGTCAGCCCGCTCGGTTATGGGGACTCCCACGATCGCATGCTCATCGACGAACATCTGGTTGTTGCTTCGACCGGCTCCTAGGCCTAACACGATTCGGCCACCCGAGATATTGTCGATGGTGGCGATGGAGTGGGCGAGGTGGACCGGGTGCCGTAGCGCGTTCAGCATGACGGCGGTCCCGATCTTAACCCGGTGTGTGCGGGCAGCCAGAGCCGCCATCACAGCCATCGGCTCCAGCCGGGGCTTGGATGTGATGCTGTCGCCAACCCAAACAGAATCGTACCCGATACGCTCTGCCGTCTCGGCCATCTGCCAGTTCAGCTCTACACGGGGCCGTCCGCCCTTGGCATAAACCAATACGCCTCTGGTGGGCAGCAGAACGCCCATCTGGTTCATCGATTCCAATTCTTCCTCCAACCCGGATACGCCGAATATTTACTCTGAGTCGCTAATTATCACCGGCCGTTGCAGATAGGTCCCCGGCAACTGCTCGGCAACCAAGACGCGCAAGGGCCCGTCTGTGGAATTCCGGATTCCGTGGGGCGTCCCGGACGGAACGAAAACCAAGTCGCCCGTTTCAACCGCGATCGATTCATCTCGGACAATCTGGTGGCCCTGGCCAGAGAGGAAATAATGGACCGCCTCACCATGACTGTGGAAAGTATCGTCGCTGTGTCCGGGGGGAACCACCCGCACGGATAACTGAAGCGTGTGAATGTCGAAGCCTAGCTCCGGTGCGATCAGAGTGGTCGTCTGCTTGTCCGCCGGCGTCTCCCACGGAACCTCGTCCCGGGGTACCAGATAGTTTTTTGCCTTTCTCCGCACGTTGAACTCGTCATCCAGAACACCCAATTCGTGGAGCAGGTGTTGCCGCCAGGAGTAAAGAACTGCCGAGTCCATCGCCGCCGGGTCTTCATTGGCCATCGTGGCGATTCGACTGTCTATGCTCTCGTGCTCAGTCAGGTCGTCTGCGTGGTACTGCCATGAGGCTGGCACGGGCAAGTGAGTGCCGGGAATCTGGTGGAAAGCGATGAAGACCATGGGGTCGTCGCCAGTGTTCTCGGTGCCATGCCAGATATTGGCGGGTATAAAAGCCAGGTCGCCCGGCGACACCTCAACTTCCTGATCGTCGATGATTTCTTTGCCCTTGCCCTCAAGGTAGTATTTGACGGCGTCGCCGTGGGTGTGGAAGGCGCCGTCGATACCGCCGCCTCCGATCTGCCTCTTGAACACCCGGAAAGTGTGGATGTTGAATCCCAACTCCGGAGAGATGATCCTGGCGAGCAGGTGTCCTTCTTGCTGCGTGGGATGGACGCGTGAAGCCGATTCCCACTGGATGTCGTCGCTTTTAACCAATAGCCGGTTCTCGCCGCGCCTGCGGTCGAACTCCTTGTCGATGCGGGAAAAGTGGCCCAGAATCTCGTCTCGTCTGCCGGCAAGTTCAGACGGATCCATTCCGTGGATGTTCATGAGCTTTAGACGCTCCGTTTAACGGCTTTAGGTTGCGCCGGTATTATACGTGGCGGGAACGGGAAGGCAAGGATGCTTATTGGCTTGACTAGGCGGTAGGGCAGCGGTGGGTCGCTTGCTCTGTGGAATGGCAGAGTTCACAAGTGGTTCGACGCACTTACTAATTTGAGGCCACCAACAGGAGGATCTCTCCTAAATCACCCGGTTACCTTCATCGACGTATGAAGTCGTGCCAACCGTGGAAATCGTGATCTGCTGGCGGTAGGTATCTCCGCCAAGTTCGTGTTCGGCGCGGTGGGTTTCTGTGGACCAATCTACTTCAGTAGCGTCAGGACCGCCGGCCAGCGCTTCCGAAAGTACCCTTCCGTCCATATCTTGTGTACCTGAGATTTCGAGGATTTTGAGGATGGTGGGGGCCAAATCCAGATTACCGGACGGTATTTCAAGTGTGATTCCCGATTTGAAACTAGGGCCGTTCGCAAAAAGTATATTGTTCATCTCGTGACGGCTCATAGAACCGTGTTGTCCGGTCCCAGGCTCGCCGTAGTTGGAGTAAGCCATGCCTGCGTATCCAGCGTCGTTCGGTGTCGAATCCCAGCGGAATGAAACGGTCAACTCTGGAGCCCGTGGCCCCTGGTTTCCCACCAGTGAGGCTGGCAACGTCCCAGGAATCCCAGCCACGGCGTCTGACGCCGTGACAGCGCCGCACCAAGGCTGCGCCATCAACCAAGCCGCCAACCGTTGGGCAGTTTCCAGGTCGCCAGGCGGGGTGTAGCAGAGTGAAGTGCCGCCGTTTTGAGCGACTATGACCCCTCCTGGTTCGCCGCTTGACAGGAATCCAGCTTCTTTGACCAACACTTCGACACTCACGACCTCCGAGATGGTCGAGTAGCCATGGTCGGAGGCCACAATCACGTCGGTCTCTTCTATCCGGCCGGTCTCCCGCAACCACTGCATCAGGTCTCCGAACTGCCCGTCCGCTTCTTTGACGGCGGTGTCGGAAAGGCTGGAACCAACGCCGGCGGCGTGGTGGGCTTTGTCCGGCTCCGACGACCAGACCAAGGCCACGGCGGGCGCTCGCTCGGGAATAACGTATTCGGTCATGATCCGGATGGCGTGGGCCAGCCTGGACGTGTTTGGTTTCGCCTCATCAGGCCATGGTCCAAACCTATCGATAAGAGATTCATGCAGGTCGATGGGCAAAGCGAACGTTGGGTGGATGGTTGCGCCGGCGGAGTCCTCAGCGGAGGGGTTATGTAAGTAGGCATTGCCGCTGGTCCCAACGCCGATGGCCACGTACTCTTTTCCGTGCTTTGCCAGTATCTCCGCCAAAGTCGGCGCCAGAAGCACCGGCAGCCCGGCCTTGGCTATCCGCGCAAGCTCCGGCTCCATCGCCCCCATGACGTTGTCTGGGTCGAAATCCCGAATCAGAAGTCTGTTTCCGGCCAGACCGTGTCCTCCTGGGTTCATGCCGGTGACCATGCTCGAGCAATTTACCCTGGTGACCGTAGGGTAAACCGCGTGGTGGTTGGCAAAGGTCACGCCGCCGTCTGCGAAGGCTGAAAGGTTGGGCATCAACCTGGGGTTGACTTGGGACGGCTGGAGTCCATCGAAAACAAAAACCAATACCGAAGGCATCTATCTCTCGCTTAGCTGATTTGACCTGATCTTAACCCTGGGGAGCCAGGGCTTTGATCGTGCGTTCGTAAGAGCTTTTAATCTCTCCTACCGTTAGTGGGGCGATCACCGGCTTTGTCAGGCCCATACCCCGCAATTCCTCGATGCGAGTCCAGCAGACCTCGGCCGGGCCGACCACGCCCAGTTCCGACTGCATGTTCTCACCGATGGTCGCGGCCATGGCCGGGTTGTCGGAATGGCCCCT
>VFHF01000057.1 GCA_009392095.1 SAR202 cluster bacterium | reverse complement strand
TGTCCAGTACTGCATCCCCGTTTACCGACCCCCCAACCAAGGACTGCATCCCCGGGGGACAAACCCAGACAATCCTAGAATACCCGCCGGATTGCCTCTGTCCGTTGGAAACAAATGACGGCGCTTGGACCGCCATAAAACCGAGGCACGTTTCATGCCTAGTATCTTACTAGTAATTACACTATCGCTTCGGCAAAGGTCAAGCCTAAACCACGGTGATTTTTGAAATTCCCAACTGCTTCTAATCACCCCCTCAAACGAGGCAATGTCAAAACAGGGACACACCCAGGGCAATGCTGGCAAATACTACGGAGCGAAATCGAGTTTGGGTTACACCAGATTGCGGTGTCGCCACCGAATCTTGAACAGGTCAAGCGTCATCGCCAATGCGTCTCTCAATGGCCGCACTTTACTTTGAGGGCGGTAGTACCAATCAACACCTACCTCAGAATATGTCAGGCCCCGTTTACCTGCTAGATGAATCAATTCCACGTCAAAGGCGAACCCGTCCAGCGTGAGGCGGGGAAATAGGTCCTGGACTGCGTCGGCCCGGAATACCTTGAAGCCGCATTGTGTATCGGCCAGACCGGGCACAGCGAGGCTGCTGACTAGGCGGCTAAAAATTCGGCCCATGATGTGGCGGCCTGCCGGTTCCCCGATCCTGACTGCGCCATCAGCTTCACGCGACCCCAGCACGATATCCGCCATAGGTCCCGTTGGAGGCAAGAGCCGCTCAACCTGCAGAATGGGAACCGAGAGGTCTGCGTCGCAAAGCAACCGGAACTCACCCTTGGCGGCCAGCATACCGTTCTTCACCGCCCAACCTTTGCCTCGGTGCTGAAGGTGGAGTATTCGAACGTTGGGGTGGCCTGCGATTGCCTGGCCAACTAGCCCTACAGTGCGGTCGGTGCTCCCATCATCAGCCACCACGACCTCCCACGAGTAATCTTGACCCTGAAGATACTCGATCACTTTGGAGAGGCTATCGGCGATTCGGGCTTCTTCGTTGAACGTGGGAATCACAACTGATAGGAACAGCTGGGACAAGGGCCTACTCCCTATGGGCCAAAGGCTGAATGGGACGGGGGTCTGGCGCCTGGATCCTAATTCCCGTCCGCCGGGTCTGGCTCGTCCAATGCAAAGCCTCTGTGGAGCAGCCTAACAGCTTCTTCAGCCTGCTCCTCTCTGATGATGCAGGAGATACGTATCTCAGAGGTGGTGATCATGTCTATATTCACCTTTCCGTCGGCCAGCACCCGGAACATGCGGGAGGCGTAACCGGGCGTGTGCTGCATCCCGGACCCCACCACGCTCACTGCCGCCAGACCCACTTCGCTGATCAGGGCGCCGGAGCCAATCTCTTTGACAAGTTCTTCTACCTTGGCCATGGCTGCGCTAAGGTCATCGCCGCTGACCGTGAAGCTAATGTCGGTTGTCCGGTCTTCGCTGGTGTTCTGGACGATCGTATCGACGCTGATACCGGATTGGGCTAGCGGTTCAAACAGCGCCGCTGCAACGCCGGGGCGGTCAGGAACGCTGCGCACAGTGATCTTGGCCACGTTTTTTGTACAGGCGATACCGGTTGCTTTGATTCTATTTTCCATCTCTACCTTGTCCGCATTACCGTGTATCAGAGTACCGGGAGTCTGATTGAAGCTGGAAGCCACATAGATCGGCACATTGAAGACCGCGCCCAACTCTATGGACCTTGGGTGCATCTTCGCCCCGTAGTTCGCCAACTCCAGCATCTCGTCGTAACTGATCTCATCCAGCTTGCGAGCCTCGGGGACGATCCTGGGGTCAGCAGTGTAGATTCCGTCCACATCGGTGTATATCTCACACCGGTCGGCTTGGAGGGTCGCCGCCAGCGCGACCGCAGTGGTGTCGGAGCCGCCCCGCCCCAGAGTGGTGATGTCTTCGTCCTCGGTTATCCCTTGAAATCCCGCGACCACAACGATACGGCCCTCTCCTAGCTCCTGCAGCATCCTAGCGGTGTCCACCCGGTCGATCCGGGCTTGACCGTGGCTGGTGTCGGTGTGGATACCCGCCTGGGAACCGGTGAGACTGACCGCTTCTTGACCCAGGTCTTCCAACGCCATCGTCAACAGGGTGCAAGCGACTAACTCGCCGGTGGACAGCAGGAGGTCCATCTCACGGGGATGGGGTTGGCTGGAAACGGAACGGGCTAGGTCGATCAGGTCGTCAGTGGAGTCGCCCATGGCGGAAACCACAGCCACCACACCAGTGCCTTTCTTCCGAGCATCGGTGATGCGGCGGGCTACGCTCTTGATCATATCGGCGTCGGCAACAGACGAGCCGCCATATTTATGGACTACTAACGACATGATGTGTCTATTCTTGTCCAATCAGGTGGGCGCCCCGCACCGTGGGCTGAGTGACACTAACGTTGCCCTCAACGCTGGCCTGACGGGCGGCTTCGGCCATCTCATAGGCCACGGTCATTTCCCGGCCCTGGGTCAAGGCCAACACGGTGGAACCGCTGCCAGACAAGAAAACTCCAAGCGCTCCGGCATCCAAGGCGGCTTTAAAGATTACCTTCATTGCAGGGAACAGCGGCTGCCGATATGGCTGGTGCAGTAAGTCTTGGGTGGCGATGGCCAAGTACTCCGGGTGATTAGTGGCCATACTAGCCACCAGGAGCCCAACACGCCCCATATTATGTACAGCGTCGGCCACGGTTACCTTTTCTGGGAGAACCGCACGTGCGTCCTCGGTGGCTATCCTAACTTGAGGAACAAAAACCACGGCGTGCAGCTCCGGGGGCACGTTGATTGGGACTGTGTAGAGCCGGCTGCCTTCTTCCGTTTTGTCGGAGATGACCAACTGCATACCGCCCAAGACCGCGGCGGCGACATTATCCGGGTGGCCTTCAATCGTCGCAGCCATCTCAAGCAGGTCATTGGGGGTGTAATCCTGGGAGCAAATGGCGTTGGCCGCCACCAGTCCGCCGGCGATGGCGGCAGCGCTGCTGCCCATCCCTCGGGCCAGGGGAATGGCATTGTCGCAGCGGATGCGGACCAGCGGCATCTCCTGCTCAGCGTCTTGGAACAGAAACTCCATGGACCGGTAGACCAGATTATCCCGCCCGGCCCCCAGTTCTCCGGCTCCCTCGCCGGTCACTTCAACCACCGGCTCGCCGCTGTCTAAGACTTCGATTTCAATGGTATTCCAGACGTCGAGGGCCATACCCAGGCAATCGTATCCAGGTCCCATATTTGCGGTGGTGGCTGGCGCTTTGACGCGGACTAGAGTCATCCCGATATTTCCGGCCAATCTTTACCGCCCATCCGTCTGGCTGGCGGCGTTTCGGAGATTATCGCCGCCCAAGCACGAAGGATTCAACCCAAACTCAGACGGGAAGTAGACTCTACTCTAACATCAAATCAGCAACAAGCCCGGCTTGGAACGATTCGGGAAAAGTACTGTCATCGGGGCGGACCCAACTCCGAAATTGGCGGCGACGATGGCACAGAACCAATGAGGTCGACAAGCGGATAGCGAACCGTGACCCGTCTAAAATTCTGGCGTGCCGCCGGGGGATTGCCCGGGAGGGCTATGCTAGTATCCGCCTGTCGCGGGCAGCCGCCCGCTAACGTGGGCGAGGGCTACGGTCAGGTAATCAAGGGCCAACCTGGGCAGCAGGAAGAGTTGGCGAACGCTCTCTTTGGCTGCCACGCCGATTCGGGCCCTCAGGGCTTCGTCTTGAAGTAGTTCCACCAGCCTCTGGGCGCATTCATAAGGCGAAGACACCAGGAAGCCGCTCACGCCATTGTTAATCTGAACGCGGATACCGCCGGCATCGCCACCGATGACCGGTTTGCCCTTCCACATACCCTCGGTGACGGTCAGGCCGAAGCCTTCTCTTGTGGATTTCTGCATCAGGACCTTGGATGCCATCTGGACCGCATTCACAACCTCGTCCACCGAAACCAGCATCTCGCTGGAATCGAAATACAGGTGGATATCGAGGTCTCCAGCAGCGTAGTCAGCCACAGTGTTA
>VFHF01000056.1 GCA_009392095.1 SAR202 cluster bacterium | reverse complement strand
CGTGTTGCTGGGTCGCCATCAAACAAGCTCTCTCGGATTATCCGCATCTGCACATTCTCCCGCCAAAGAGGCCTCTAGGCAACCCGGTAGTCTTTCAAGTGGATTTTTAAGTAGATTTGTGACTGGATAGCCGTTTCAGTGTGTGGCGGTCTGTAGTGTCCTGGTTGTTCCTAGGGTCGCCTCCCGCTTCACATTGCCGTCGATCCACTCCATGGCTTCGCGGGACGTGCTTCTGGCGGTCAATTCATGCCGCTCTGGGCGCCGGCCGTACACCGAATAACTGATGGAACGAATCTCTTCATCTATGAGGTATCCCCGGTAAAAGATTTTCATGGTATACGCCCTCCTCCGGCTGCCAACGGTCGTCCAGCCCAAAATAAAGCTGCTGCGAGACGCCGCTGGGAATGAATTGCGGACGTATGTTCTAATTTTTCATCGAAAGGGTCAATGGCGGAATGTCATCCCGGAGAAACTCATCAGCGACTGGCTGGAGAGGGGGTATTAGCAGTTGCCGATGAAAACGCTGCCTTGAATGGCATGTGGCGGCAGCGGTTGGGCGAGCAGTCCGCCTTTCGAGGACACCAAGTCAAAACCGGTGGGAACCAGCCGACTCTGCCCGCTGCCTTGCGCTGTAAGGTCCAACATCTCAGTGCCTCCCCACTTCCAGGTTGCCACCTGCTCGGCGGTGGAATTCCCCACTGTGAATGTGATGGTCTGGCCGTCGAATGAATCCCCCGTAGATTGCTCGACCAATAGCAGATAGCGGCCCGACTTCACCAGGGTCGATGCTACCAGCGTGCCGTTAATCCAAGCGGATATTTCTAGTCCCTCTTCGGCAACGTTGCAACCGACGGTCTGGCCTGGGGATTCGGTCGGACTGGGTGTGGCGGTGGGCGGCGTCTGCGGTTTTGGGGTGACGGTGGGCGGTTGGACGGTGTTGAATGAGCCGCCGGTCTGGGTTGTGAAGCTGGTTGGATCCGGAGTCGGTGTGAGGGCAGCTTGGGTAGGCGTCGGCGAGGGTATGGGCGTGGCGTTGAGCAACGCCCGGACGGTGGCCTGGACGCGCGCTACGATCGTGGCTTCGATATCCGAACCGCCGGTGTATGTTGGACTGGCGGTCTGCTGGGTTTCAGCGGCAATGGCCTGGACAGTGGCTGCCTCTTTTTGGGGCAACGGGGTTTGAGTTGAAGCCGCATTGCCGCAGGCCAAAGCGAACAGCATCAGGGGAACTATAACCACGGCCAGCCGTTTCATACCAGTCATCCCAACATCCGCACCTGATTAATCTGATTGGTCCAAGCCTGTCGACCTGACATAAGGCCACTAGATCGTTTTGCCCTAGGCGCCGTTACCGTGTGACTTGGTCAATTCTTCGATAAACTCGGCCAGCGGCCTGCTTTCCTGCTCCGACGATTCCATGTTTCTGACGACAACTTCGCCCTTTTCGATCTCATCGTCGCCTAAGATCAGTGTAAAGGGAATTTTTAAGGCGTTGGCCTGGCGCATCTGGCCTCTAAGCCCCCGGGAACCGCTGCTTAGGATCGCGCCAACTCCGGCGCGATGCAGGCGCACCGACAGGTCTAGGGCCGCGATGCGGGCGTCATCGCCCACGTTTGCCACCAGGTAACGCGGCGAAGGTTCATCTGGGACTGGAACCTCGCTGCGTTTCAGGTTCAGGGTCAACCGTTCCATGCCAGTGGCGAACCCGATGCCCGGAGTTTCACGGCCGCCAAGTTCAGTGATCAGTCCGTCGTACCGCCCTCCGCCGCAGATAGTCGACTGTCCGCCGCCGTCAACCGGCTGCACTTCAAACACCGTGCGGGTGTAGTAGTCCAGACCCCGCACCAGTCGGTGATCGACCCGGTAGGGCAACTGCATGCTGTCCAGGTAGCTCAGTAGCTTCTTCCAGTGGGCCCTGCAGTCGTCGCAAAGGTTCTCGGCCGACTGGGGCGCGTCGTTGCCCAGGGCGTGGCAGGTCTCAACCTTGCAGTCCAGCAGGCGAAGCGGGTTCCGCTCCAAGCGTTCCTTGCAGTCTGGGCACAGCTTTTCATAGTGACCGGAATAGTATTCCTTCAATTTGGCAACGTACGCCGGACGGCATTCGGGGTCGCCGACACTGTTGATTAACAGGTCGATCTCGTTGAGGCCCAAGCTGGTCATCAGGTCCCAGGCAACTTCAATCACCTCGGCATCCACCGACGGGTCTGCATCGCCCAGCACCTCAACGCCGAACTGGTGGTGCTGGCGGAAGCGGCCGGCCTGGGGGCGTTCGTAGCGGAAAACCGGGCAGAAGTAGTACATCCTCACCGGTTGGGGTAGGTTGTGCATCCCGTGTTCCAGGTAGGCCCGGCACACCGGCGCAGTCCCCTCGGGCCGCAACGTGATGCTGTCACCGCCGCGGTCGTCGAAGGTATACATCTCCTTCTCGACAATGTCGGTGCCTTCTCCAACCGAACGTATGAATAGGTTGGAATCCTCAAACGCGGGCGTGTCGATTCGGCCATAGCCGAACCGGGCGACAACCTCCATGGCCGTGGACTCGATATACCGCCAGTATTTCTGTTCTTCGGGGAGGTGGTCCGCCGTGCCCCTAGGCGCTTGAAACAAAGTTAAAGATCACTCCGAAATCGATTGTACTGGGCACCAGTATAGGCTGATATCGTCCTGTATGGAATTAGTCAGCCCTCTCGGCCAAGGGATTTAGAGAATATCTTGCCGGGGTTTGCTGTCTTTATTGGGTGGCGCTTAGAGAGCAGCGCCCGACACGGCTATGCGCATGGCCCGGTTAGTCTGCTGTGGGGAAACCGTCTTTATGGGGCAGCAGCACCGAGTATAGGAATTCGTGGACTGGAGTTTTTACTCCAATCTGCTTGCCCAGCCTGATCACCGCGCCGGACAAGGCTTCCAGCTCGGTGGCCCGCCCAGCCTCGTAGTCGCCGTGCATGGAATTCTGGAAATCGGGCAGGCTTTCAATGTACTTCAAGGAGTCTTGAACCAGGTTGTCGGGTAGATTTATACCCTTGGCGAGACCCACTGCCAGCGACTCTTCCATGGCGTTGCAGAACATTGTGCGCGCATCAGGGTATTTGAGGAGTTCTTTGGGCCTGGTCTGAGCGGCGCTGGTGATTCCCGCCAATGCGCTGAGGACGATGAATTTCTCCCAGAGCACCTGCAAAGGATCGAGGGAGATCTCAGTTTCGATTCCCGCATCCCGGAATACCTTCCGAATATCCGGAGAGCGAAGACTGTCGGTGTCGTCAATCTCCCCGAAGGAGATCTGGGCTGGCACATCCTCGCCGATCACCCCCGGTGAAAGGATATGTGAAGACGCCCAGTAAGCTCCCGGAAGGATATTACTGGGGCCGAGGACCGCGCCCAGTTGCTCGTGGCTTTCCACCCCGTTCTGCAGTGTGATGACCGAGGTCTCATGGCCCATCAAGGGCTTGAGAGTTGTGATCACATGCCGGTTTTGATAGGTCTTAACGGTGAACAGGACGAGGTCAACCGGTCCCACCTCTGCGGGGTTGTCGGTTGCGTTCACCTGGACCACAAATTCAGTGTCGGGCCGGACCAGTTTGAGTCCATTGGCGCGGATGGCTTCCAGGTGCTCGCCACGGACAATGAGCCAAACGTCGTTACCTGCTTTGCCCAGTAGTCCGCCAAGGCATCCCCCAACGCCGCCGGCGCCCATGATTGCTATTCGCATTGGCCCCCCAAGCCGCCTTTCTTGTTTCCCTCACCCACGTCCACATGCCTAGCGGCTCTCTGGTGAACCGTCAATGTGCGGTAGCAAAAGGGTGTACAGCATGTCGAATACCGGGGTCGGTACATTCACTTTGCGGCCGATCCGGCGTACCGAACCCACAATTGCTTCCAGTTCCAGAGGCCGCCCGGCCTCCAAGTCGGCCTGCATCGAACCGC
>VFHF01000055.1 GCA_009392095.1 SAR202 cluster bacterium | reverse complement strand
TCTGGCCCAGCACCCACCCTTCAGGGAGCTTCTCCCAGTCTTCCACCTGCTCGTAAACGTGGGTGCCTGCGCCTACTCGGACCATTGGTATCTCCCCTAATCGAGCGGGAGTATCAATGCCCGCCGCCCGTTATTCAGAATATTTGGGTTATGCGTCGGTGGTCAGGGCTGCGATAATCTGCTGATGCAGTTCTGCCGCCCGTTGGGAAACCAATTCAGCGGTTATTCCCCCCAGTGGATGGGGGATTCCCAAGGGCTGGAATCCCTTGCGTCCGAAGACGCTGGCGTGCCTGAATGCCGAGTTCAAGAACGGCTCGGTACAGATGACTATCGTGGGGATTCCCTTGTTCTCCAGGGCCATGGCGTCGTGCACACTACACGCGGTACAAGACCCTCAATCCGCGATGCAAGTCACCACGAAATCGCACTGTGAGGCCAGATCGTCGATGATATCGTCGGCGGCGGGGCGGGAGTAAACGTACTTGTCGACCGAGATGCCGTCTCGGAGCTCAAAGTCCTTGTTCAACAGTTCCTTAACTCCCTGTAGCAACAGGCTGGCGTTGGCCTTGCGGTTGCCCAAGAAGCCGCCCACCTTGCCGTGGATCGTCTCCAAACGCGGGGCCGGCCTCCATTTCGAGTAGGCTTCGGGGTCGATGGGCGATAGCAGTCCCATGTCACTTAGCCGAGCCTGCAGGTCTGCTCCTGGTGCGCTAACCATTATTACTCCTTAGGGCTGGTCTATCTTGAGGGTAACCCGGCGGGAGCCCCAGCCGGGAAGGTATGCCGAATGGGGGCCGCCGCTGCCTCCGGCGACCATGATGTGGATGCGGTCGGGAGCGCGAACGACAGGCACCATCTGGTAATCGTCGTTCGCGTCCACGAAGCGGGGCCAGAAATGCCCACGGTCGGCGTCGCCCTGGGGCGGGCCGCCGTGCCGGAGCGCCCGGACCGGCTTCCTGGCGTGCTCGAAAAGGAATTGGCGGATGTCCGCCTTGCGCCAGCCGTCCTCGCTGAGGAACTTGGCATGCTCCGGGCCAATGACCACGAATGTGTCGCCCATGACGTACATCTGGACGTTGCCTAGGGTGCACATGGTGTCGGCCAAGACCGTCAGGAAGTCACGCGAGTTTTTGGCGTGGTACATGATGTTGTGGGGAGCTTCTGCGGGGAAGACCGTCACCGCGCTATCTGAGGCTTCCAGTCCGATGTCGGTGTGCAGCGGCCCCCATGGGTTGATGCCCTGGTCTTCGGCCACGCAGTAAGTGTAGGCGCCGGGATGACCGAAGGTGGCCTTGTTGGTCTCGCCAGGGATGGCGCCGCCCAGGTTGACCAGAGCCAGTTTCACCGCCCGGCCAATAGTGGCGTTGGCCCGCCATCCGGCGCCGAAGCAGTTGTAGCCGCCGTTTATGTCCAGATCTTTGACGATGGGGCCGCTGACGATGACCAGAGGGGTATGGATGCCGGTGGAGCACATCACCCCGCGCAGGTTGAACCGGTCGTCCATCATGGCCTGGATGGCGGTGATGATCACGGGCATGTATTCCGGCAGGCAACCGGCCATGACAGCGTTAACGGCGATACGTTCCACGGTGGCCTTGCCGCCCAGCGGCGGCAGTTCGGCGATGAGCTCGCCGGGGTCCCGGCCCGTGTAGTCGACGAACAGCTTGACCCGGTCTTCGGTCGGCGGAACCACGGGCAAGCCGTCGGTCCAGCCAGTCTCAAACATCAAGTCGATGGCATTGCCAAGATTAACCGCGTCGGAGGAAACCATAGTTGTTCACAAAAGTTCGTCTGCCGGGTTCATCCGAGTGTAGTCTGGGCGGTGTTTTGCTGTCAACGCGGGATTGAGGGGCTGAGGGTTCCTGATATGCCGCCCAAAAGCGTAGGGGCGCATCGGCAACGAGATTCTCCGGCTCACGCCTCAGAATAACAGGAGGTGGGGTAGGCGGCTCCAAATGACAGTATGCCTGTCGTCACTCTGAAAAAGAAAACGCCGGCGGAGAAATGCTCCGCTGGCGTTTTTGTATAGCGATTTCTGGAAACGCGGCTCGCTGCCCACCTAGGCGTTGGCCCCTACTTTGCCTTTGAAGGCGGGCATTACCTCTTTCCCGAACCACTCGAGTTGTTCGGTGATCACGTTCTGGGGAGTGCCCATGGGATGGCTCATGCCGATTCGCTCCAATGCGGGATATTCCGCCTCCACGGCCTTGAGCTGCTCGATGATCCGGTCTGGCGGCCCGGCAAGGAATGCCTGCGATTTGACGGCATCCTCGATGGAAGGAAGACCGCCATCCGGCGCACGGCGAGGGTCACTCATTATGTCGATCTGCTCATCGGTCAGACCCCGGTGCAGGCGCAGCGGCCCAAACATCTTGAGGTTCTCTTCGTAATAGCTCTTTGCTTCTTTGATAGCCTGTTCCACGGTGGGCGCCAAATGGAAATGGAAGCCAACGCTCAAGCCTTCACCGAGTTGAGCGTCGGTTTTTCCGCCGCGTACCAGCGCATCTCGGTAACCGGTCATGATGCTGTCCATGACGCCACCCTCAGCGACGCCACCGCCCAGGATCCCTTTGATGCCGTGCTTGGCCATGAAGTCCAAAGCCCGCTGGGTGCCCCCCTGGATGGGCTGCCAGCACTCCACCGGCAGGGTCTTGGGCCGGGGCACCAGTGTCAGCTCCTTGAGGGTGTAGCCGCGGTAGGGCACCTCGGGAGGCAGGGTGTAGTACTTCCCCTTGTGGGAAAAGGACTCGTTGTTGAACGCCTTGAAGATGATGTCCACCGCTTCTTCAAACTCTTCGCGGTTGGCGTCTTGGTCGGTGATGTTGGAACCGAAGGTCTCGACCTCGCGAGTGTGGTAGCCGCGTCCGACTCCGAAAATCACCCGGCCGTTGGTCAGGATATCGGCGGTGGCGTAGTCCTCAGCCAGGCGCAGAGGGTGCCACATAGGGGCGATATTGAAGCCGCAGCCAAACTTGATGTTCTTGGTCATGTGGGCCAGGTGGACATTCAGCATGATCAGATTGGGTATACACTCATAGCCTTCCGGCTGGAAGTGGTGCTCCGCCATCCACATGGTGTCGAAACCGTTGGTGTCCAGCGTTTTCGCGATGGCTTCAGCTTTGCTGTAGACGGTCATCAGGTGGTCATTGCCGAATTTCCGGTCGTTGACCGCCGTTCCGCCGTAGCCGATATCGGTCATGTCAACGTGACCGGCATACAGACTGTCAAATTTTGTAATCATCTTTTAAATCGTCTTCCTGTTCTGAATTTGGCCCAGTCCGTTTGGCAATAGTGCCTGGGGTATTTAATCGCCATTATAAATAACGGCCTGCCGCTGTCAACCGCGAAACAACTAGTCAGGTACTCCCCCTAATCGGGTATTCCCATCGACACCGATGTGTACGAACTGCCAACGGTCCGGGTAAGGTGGCCTTGGCCAGTCATGTCTTCAGCCAGAAGTACATCTCCTGGACTGAAGATCATGGTGGTCCCGTTTTGTACCGAAACTTCCATCTGTCCGGCCAGCATGAAAAGGTATTGCCGCCGGCCAGGGTTGTGCCACTCCACGTCTCGGCCCGCCTCGAATGTGCGAAAGACCAGATCTTCGCCTGGCTTAGTGGCGATCCGGTGTGTGGGCTCTGTTAAAGGGTCCATCTCTTGCAGGTGGGACTGGCCGTCATCGCCGGTATAGATACGCACAAACATTTAGAAACCTCGGTCAGGTAGAAATCGGGGAATTGACCCCGCCGAAGTATACACGGAAGAGGGCGGATGTAACCGCTACTGGACCGAGGCGCTCCCGCTGATGGGGAAGTTGCCAGCGGTGCCGGTGGCCACGTAGGATCCGCTGTTGTTCACCGTCCAGGTCAGTCTGACCCGGCCATCGGAGCCAGCGATATTGGATTGCA
>VFHF01000054.1 GCA_009392095.1 SAR202 cluster bacterium | reverse complement strand
AGTATGTGGTACCAGTGGGCGATGGGCAGGTCCAGTGTCTCTCCGGTCCCGCCGAAGATTTGCATGATCTTGTCGATGCTCCGCCAGCCCCATTCACCGGCGCAGTACTTGACCATGGATGCCTCCACCCGCACGTCATCACCGGCGTCGGCCCGCTTGGCAATCTCTCTGGTAGTGGCACGGAGCGTGATGATGTCGGTGTAGACGTCAGTCAGCATGTACTGGATGGCCTGCCGGTCGGCGATGGGCCGTCCGTAGGTAACGCGCTCCTTGGCCCAATCGATGGCCATCTCTAGGGCCCGGCTCAAGATGCCGGTAGCCATTGAGCCCCTGAGCAGCCGGTCGTGGTGCACCAGCCATTGCTGTCCTAGGGAGAACCCCTGGCCAACCTCGCCCAAGACCTTGGTCTGGGGTACCCGGACGTTGTCGATGTTCACCTGGTACTGCTGGGCTTTGCCTGGGTTAACCCAGAGCCGGATTGGGTCAAAACTCAGACCCGGCGTAGGGTTGTCGATGATGAACATGGTGATGCCGCCACGCTGGCGCGTCTCCGAGTCGGTCACCGCCTGGACCAGCAGGTAGTCGGCGGAGGCGGCTCCGGATATGAAGGTCTTGGTGCCGTTGATCACCCAGTCGTCGCCGTCCAGCATCGCGCTGGTCTGCATCATTCCACCGGGGTCGGAGCCGGCGTTGGGTTCGGTCTGGCCGAACGCGTAGTGCAGCTTGCCTTCGACAGACGGGATTAGGTATTCCCTTTCCTGTTCCGGTGTGGCCGAGCCAATCATCATCATGGGCACCGGAGAGGTGGGCAGTTGCACGATGCTTTTGTGGACTTCTTCATCGAGAACAACGTGCCCAAGAGCGCCCATACCGCCGCCACCGTACTCCTCAGGAACGAACGACGTGTAGATGCCGGTGTCCTTGGAGATTTTATGCAAGCGGTCCCAGGCTGTTTCCGGCAGCACTCCCAACAACCCGGAAAGGGCCTCGGCGATGCCCCTCGGCGCGCCAGGCTCGTCCACCCCATCTTTGGACGGATTAGCTAGGAATTCCGCCTCCAGGGGATAGCACTCTTCCTTAATGATCTGGCGGATGGTGTTCTTTAGGGCGTCCAATTCCGGGGGTAGGCCTGCTTGCATGACTGATCTCCAGATTCCACGGGTTGGGCGGCGATGATTGATCAACAAGAACATAAGGCGCGGGGCGGCCCAAGGTCAACCGCGCGAAAGGAAATAAGGTCTAGAAGAAGGAGAACAGAGGGGTGAAGAGTGGCCTAAATGCGGAAGGCGGGGATCAGTGGAAGGGGCAGACCCTGAAAAAGGCGCCTTTGACAGCGCCGCGGTCGTTTGTGTCGCCAATCTCGTTGTTATAACTGCCCAAAGCAACGCTGGAGGCGCCAGGTTGCTCGGCAACGGCCTGGCCGATGGCAGCCACCCCTGTCGCAACGATGGACAGGGTTAGTATCCCTATGACGAGTATTGCGGCCAGTTTTGGTTTCATTATCGCGACACTGCTGAGACTCAGGTTCGCTTGCCACGAAACACGCGGCTGATTTGAATTTATTTTATACCAGGGTATTCGGGAAAGCCAGGTTTAAGCCTAGAACTTTCGGAGGCCCGGCCATTTTGTTTCCGGCGGGTAATCACTGATCTCTCACAGCCCCATGCTAGAATACAGCCGAGTCTAGGTACATACACGCTAGTTATTGGATGTCGGACCTCCGGATGCAATTTCGTAACCTCCCCAGCGTTGATAGTGTTCTCGCGGACAAGGACGTGGCTGCGGCCACCAAATCCTTCGACCGCGACTGGGTTGTGGACCTCGTCCGTGAGGCGTTGGAATCGGCGCGGGAGCAGATCAGGCAAGGCGGCAACTCTCCGGATGCGGGCCACGTCGCCACGTCCGTTTGCCAGCGAATAGACGACATCCTGCGGGCTGAACCACGCCAGGTGATCAACGCTACGGGAGTCGTGATTCACACAAACCTGGGGCGCGCGCCCCTAAGCAATGCGGCCATCGAGGCGTCCAATCAGGCGGCCCAAGGCTACTCCAACCTGGAACTTGACCTGGGCACCGGACGCCGGGGTTCCCGGCAGGCCCAGGTGCAGTCGCTCTTGGTGCAGATTACTGGAGCGGAGGCGGCCCTGGCGGTGAACAATAACGCCTCGGCCATGCTCCTTGGACTTTCGGCCCTAGCATCTGGAAAAGAGGTGGTCGTATCTAGGTCAGAGGCTGTTGAGATTGGCGGTGGGTTTCGAGTTCCAGACGTGTTGCGCCAAAGTGGCGGTACCTTGATCGACGTCGGCACAACCAACCGCACCTACGTTCGCGACTATGACGATGCGGTGACCGAAAACACTGCCGCGTTCCTAAAAGTCCACGCCAGCAATTTCCGGGTGGAAGGATTTACAGCATCCGTCGACACGGCCGACCTGGTGGAAGTGGGCGTCAGGCGCGGTATCCCGGTGCTCCATGACGTGGGCAGCGGCAGCCTGCTTTTGACCGAGAAATATGGGATGGCCCATGAGCCGACGCCTCAGGAAAGCATCAAGGATGGCGCCGGATTGGTGTTCTTCTCAGGAGACAAACTGCTGGGCGGGCCGCAAGCAGGCATCGTGGTTGGCAAGAAAGAACTGGTGGACGTGCTGGCCCGGCACCCGTTGGCCCGGGCGGTGCGCATCGATAAGTTGAGTCTGGCCAGCCTCACAGCAACGCTGGCCCATTACCTAAAGGGGGAGGCCGAAAAAGAGATCCCGGTCTGGCGCATGATCTCCACCCCCGAGGCGGCCCTCAAGAAACGGGCCCAGTCATGGCAATCCGGCATGGAATGTCCTTCGTCTGTGGAGAAGAGCCGGTCCGCGGTCGGTGGCGGTAGTCTCCCAGGCGAGACATTGCCCTCATGGGTGCTTTCAATAGACTGCCAGGGTACGACCCCGGAAGAAGTCATGCGGCGTTTGCGGGAAAGCAACACGCCGGTTATCGCCCGTATCGAAGAGGACCGGGTTTTGCTGGACCCTCGGACGGTCCTGCCCGAAGAGGACGCGCCGCTGCTGGACGCCCTTCGGTCCGCAGTCGCCAATTGATCTGCGGCTAAAATCTGATTTAATCGTAAATTAAATATGGACAGGATTTCCGGATGACCGACTATTTACTGGTGCACGGCGCGGGACAGGGAGCTTGGAGTTGGGGCCCAGTGTGGGGATATCTGACTGCTCCGGAGGAGCACCCACCAACGTTGCACAAACGCCGGCGCGCCAACCGGGTGCATCCCCTGGACCTCCCTGGCCACGGCGCCGACGCCGGTGGCGACACCTCCGGAGTTCGACTGGAAGAATGTGTACAAGCGATAACACGGACTGTAGAGCGAGAGCAGTTGAAAGACTTAGTGCTGGTGGGCCACGGATTCTCCGGCAGTTTGGTGGTACAGGCGGCCAGTGAGATGACTGTTCCGCCCAAACGGGTGGTGTTGGTAGCCGGGATAGTTCCTGCCCCTCAGCGTCCGTTGCTAAGCGCCTGTCCGGCAAGAACCCGGACGGCTTTCCGGCTATTCTCCATGCTTAGTTCGCTATCGCGTCAGGAGTTTAAACTACCTAGTTCTGCCATTAACGGGTTTCTGTGCAATGGCATGGACTCCATGGAAGTTGTGCAACTCTTGGGGTTTTTCGGCCCGCTGCCGACCAGAGTACTCAAATCGCGGCTGCCAATGGAAACATCGGAACTGCCCTGCCCCGTAACATACGTGATGCTGACCCAAGACAAGGTGTTCTCTCCCGACGCCCAGGCGCGGGTCGCCGAACGGTTCGAGGGAGTTGAAACCGTGGAGATCGAGTCTTGCCACCAGGTAATGGCCCAGCATCCCCA
>VFHF01000053.1 GCA_009392095.1 SAR202 cluster bacterium | reverse complement strand
CACCAAGACAGGTATTCCTACCAGCGCTGTCAGCGATCGTTGGAGCAATAGCTGTTACCCGTACTTACGTCTGGGGTTCTGAGGATCGGTCTTCCGGGTATTGGTCTTCTGGATTTAGAGCGCCATAGCGGCGACGGCGGCTGCCAAAAGTCTCCACCACCTGCTTCAGCTCGGTTGCGTCCAGGTCGGGCCATAGGGTCGGCGTGTGGTACAACTCGCTGTAAGCCGACTGCCACAGCAGAAAGTTGCTGATGCGCTGCTCCCCTCCGGTCCGGATGATCAGGTCCGGGTCCGGGCAATGGGAGGTGAATAGATAACGGCTAAACAGCTCTTCGTCGATGGTGTCTGGGTCGACTCCGTCTTTGATTATGCGCCGGACGGCTTCCAGAATCTCGGCACGGCCACCGTAGTCGAAGGCCACGTTCATCGTGATGCCGGTATTATCAGCGGTTAGACGCTGGGCTTCCACCACGGCATTCCTAAGATCAGGGTGGAGGTTCTCAGTTTTACCCACGTGGACGATGCGCACGTTCTTCTCATGAAGAGCGGCAGTCTGATTGGCCACGGCCTCGGAGAAGACATCCATGATTCCATCGACCTCTTCCTGCGGGCGGCCCCAGTTCTCTGTTGAAAAGGCATAAAGAGTGACGAACTTCACGCCCATGGGCTCTAGGGTTTCTAGCACGTTCTGGATGCACTGCACGCCGTACTCATGACCGACGATGCGCGGCAGACCTTGCTTCTGTGCCCAGCGGCCGTTGCCATCCATGATAAAAGCGACGTGGACCGGAATGTTTGGGCCTTCTAAGGCCGGCGAGTCTGATGAACTGGGCTCAACCTGCACCGCTCTAGACCTGCAGAATCTCCGCCTCTTTGGCGGAACCCGTCTCGTCAATCAGCTTAGTATGACCATCCGTTGTCTTCTGCAATTGGTCTTGGGCACGGCGGCCGTCATCCTGGGAGATCGACTTTTCTTTCTCAAGCTTCCGCAAAGATTCCAGGCCGTCCCGGCGCACGTTCCTAACGGAGATCTTGCCGTCTTCCACCTTGCCCTTGAGGAGCTTGACCATCTCTTGACGGCGCTCTTGGGTGAGTGGAGGAATAGGCACAGTGATGGTGGTGCCGTCGTTGGACGGGTTGAAGCCCATGTCTGACGTCTGTAGGCTCTTTTCGATCTCCCGCATCGCCGCGGTATCCCAGGGCTGAATCATGATGGCCCGGGCATCGGGTGCGGAGATCGAGGCGATCTGCTTAAGCGGGGTCATGGAGCCATAGTAGTCGACATCGATATTCTCCACCAACGCCGGAGTGGCCCGGCCCGTGCGGAGTTGGGTCAGGTCACGCTTGAAAGCATCCACGGCGCGATCCATCTTGGTGGAAACTTCGGACAGAACAGACTCAGGGGTTAAGTCGGATTTATCGCCTTTCGGAGCCATAATCAGTCCCTCCCTTTGATTAGTGTGCCCACGGTCTCGCCGGCGAGGATATTGCCCATGGTGCCCGGCTCAAACACGTTGAAGACCACGATGGGCAGATCGTTGTCCATGCAGAGTGACAGGGCGGTAGAGTCCATCACCGCCAGCCGCATGTTCAGGGCGTCCATGTAATCAAGGTTACCAAACCTTACGGCGTTGGCGTTCTCATTAGGGTCTGAGTCGTAGACACCGTCAACGTTGTTCTTGGCCATCAACAGGACGTCGGCGTTAATCTCCAACGCTCGCAGCGCGGACGCGGTATCGGTAGTCATATAGGGGTTCCCGGTACCGGCGGCAAAAAGCACAACCCGGCCTTTCTCCAAGTGGCGTATGGCTCGGCGGCGAATGTAAGGTTCAGCCACGGCCTGCATCTGCAAGGCGCTCTGGGTGCGGACATCAATGCCCCGTTGTTCCAATCCATCCTGTAAGGCCAGGGCATTTATTATGGTGGCTAACATACCTGCGTAGTCGGCGGTCGCCCGGTCCATCCCCCTGGATTCGGCCGCCTCCCCTCTCCAGATGTTGCCCCCTCCCATCACCACGGCAATCTCTACGCCCAAGGCGGCGGCTTCGCCGATCTGTTCTGAGAGGTAATTAACTGCCAATGGGTCAATGCCAAACTGGGTCTCTCCTTTGAGAGACTCGCCGCTGATCTTCAGCATTACGCGACGGTATATTGGTTCAGCCATACCCTGTCAGTAAACTATTCGCCGACTGCTAGTCGAGTAAAACGGACTACCCGGATATTCTCTCCGACCTTTCCAGCCAACTCCGTAACCATCTCGCCAACCGATGAGGAGCCGTTCTTGATGAACGGTTGTTGCATCAGGCTGATCTGTGCCGGCGAGCGAGTGTCCCCGTCTTCGATCTCGTCTTTGTCGATGTAGACCGGACCCATGGCCGCAACCTGCATGGCAATGTCATGGGCCAACTTTTGAAATTCCTCCGTCCGGGCAACGAAGTCGGTTTCGCACCCAAGCTCAACCATAGCTCCGACCCGCCCTCCGGTGTGCAAGTAGGTCTCTATGACACCTTCATTGGTGTCTTTGCCCACGCGTTTGCCTGCACTGGCTACCCCTTTCTCACGAAGGGCTTGGGTAGCCTTTTCCATGTCGCCATCGGATTTCTCCAGGGCTTCTTTGCAATCCATGATTCCGGCGCCTGTTTGGTCGCGCAGGGTCCGGACCAGTTGAACATCCACCGCCACTTGATTGCTCCTAAATAGCCAGCCAAGGTCTGGCCGTAGATTGGGGACTCCGGAAGATTACTCTTCCGAGGGTTCTTCAGTTGCTTCAGGCTCGGGTTCAGGCTCAGCCGTTGCTTCAGGCTCTGCCACTTCGATTACCGGCTCTTCAGCAGCTACTGCTTCTGCTACCGCAGCCTCAAGCGCGGCAGCTTTTGCGTCCGGCTCTTCAACTTCAGGCTCGGCCACCGGTGTTATGGCAGCGGCGGCCACAGGCGCCACTTCAGCGACGGTGGTTGTATCCAGGCCCTCCATCTCCGGAAGACCTTCTTCTTCGTCATCAGGGGATACATAGGCGTTCATGAACTGAGACTCGTCCACTTCGGCCATCTCTTCGATCCGCGCCTGCTCCAACGCCTCGCGCTGGGCGAGACCTTCCAGAACGGCGGAAGCCATGCGGTTGGTGATCAATCGGATAGAACGAACGGCGTCGTCGTTTCCGGGGATGATGTGGTCAACCTTGTTGGGGTCGCAGTCTGAGTCGACGATGGCGAAAATCTCAACGCCCATGCGCTGGGCCTCTGCAATGCAGATGTCTTCCCGGCCAATGTCGATAACAAATATGGCTTTAGGGACTTCAGTCATGTCCCGTACGCCGGTGAAATACTTCTCCAAGCGGTTCAGAGTGTCCCGGAGCTTTACTCCCTCTTTCTTGGGCAAGAGCCGAAAATAGCCTTGGTCCCGCTTCTGCTGGAGTTCCAGCATGTAGCTGATACGTGTGCGGATGGTCTGGAAGTTGGTCATGGTGCCGCCCAGCCAACGCTGGTTCACGTACAGCATGCCGCAACGTTCGGCTTCACTCTGGATAACTTCTTGGGCCTGGCGCTTGGTCCCTACGAACAGGACTTTGCCGCCCTGGGACACAAGGTCCACCATCTCTTGATAGACATTGTTAATCATGCCCAAGGTCTGCTGCAGGTCAATGATGTGGATGCCGTTTCTCTGGGTGAATATGTACTTCTTCATGGTGGGGTTCCACCGCCGGGTCTGATGCCCGAAGTGGACGCCCGCCTCGAGAAGGGCTTTCATGGTGAGATGTTCTCGAACCGGGGGTGCAGGGGGCGGGGCGGGAACGGGTTCTAGCGCTGGGGCTGGTTCAGTAGCAACGGCTGTGGCAGCAACCGGGGCTGGTTCAGTAGCAA
>VFHF01000052.1 GCA_009392095.1 SAR202 cluster bacterium | reverse complement strand
TTGGTTACTGGTAGATCTTGCGTGGGCCCACAGTTTTGACGTAGCCATCGAAGTTACGCCTGGTTTCAGGTATGGAATCGCCGCCGAATTTCTCCATGAACGCATCAGCCAAGACCAGCGCGACCATAGCTTCGCCGACCACGCAGGCCGGGGGCGCCTGACAAACGTCCGATCGCTCAAAATGTGCCAGCACTTCTTCCCCGGTGTCCAGGTCAACAGAGGGCAGCGGCGTGACCATGGTTGCGATGGGTTTGATGGCAAATTGGGTGACCAGGGGCATGCCGTTGGTCATACCGCCTTCGGTACCGCCCAACTTGTTGGTTGCCCGTTGCCAGGGATGGTCTGGGTCCGTCACCGGCAGGATCACGTCCTGCACCTGGGAGCCAAGCTGGTCAGCTATCTCCCATCCGGGGCCGATGGAGACGGCTTTGACGGCGTTGATAGACATCAAGGCTTGGGCCACCTGTGCGTCGATCTTCCGGTCCCAACTAACGTGAGAACCCAAGCCGATAGGAACGTTCTCAGCGATGATTTCGCAAGTGCCGCCGATCGTGTCACCGGCCTCTTTAGCGGCGTCGATCGCGGCCGCCATCTTAAGGGCAGCGTCCGGGTCGGCGCAGCGCACCGGGGATTCCTCAACGGCAGCCCAGTCGATGTTCTCCGGGGCGCTCGCGTGCACAGTGCCTATGGATAGCACGTGGCTATGAATCTGGATTCCAAACTCTTCAAGTAGCTTGATGGCGATAGCCCCAGCGGCCACTCGTCCGGCGGTCTCTCTAGCGCTGGCGCGTTCCAGCACGTTTCGTACGTCTTCGAATCCGTATTTCATGGCTCCTGGGAGGTCGGCGTGGCCAGGCCGGAGCCGGGTGATGCGCCGGGTGCGAGGACTCTCAGGCGGACCGTCCAGCGGGTCGACGGCCATGGCCTCTTCCCAGTTGGCCCAGTCCTTGTTCTCCAAGGTCATTCCGATGGGACTCCCCAAGGTGTGGCCGTGACGCACGCCGGAGATGATCTTGGCGCGGTCCTGCTCAATGAGCATACGGCCACCTCGTCCATAACCCTTCTGCCGGCGGCCCAGATGAACGCCAATATAGTCTTCACTGATGGACAGTCCGGCGGGGACGCCCTCGATAATTATTACCAGGCCCTGTCCGTGGGATTCGCCTGCTGTGAAAAATCTGACCATGGGAATCCTGTTTGAAGTTAATGGGTGAAAAGCGGCGCACTGCCCTATGCACCTCTGGAGGTCATCTCGGCAGTAGCTGCTGCCAGCATCACATCAACCGGGGCATCGACGCCCGTCCACATCTGGAAGGACAAAACCCCCTGATAGACCAACATATGGAGGCCCCCCAAAGCGGTGGCCCCGGCGGCCGCAGCCTCTTTGAGGATCGGGGTTAGTAACGGAGTATACACCACGTCGTTGACGATAGCCGTGGCTGGAATCTGCGCGGCCGAGATGGGGGAACCATGCTCGTCCGGCCCGTGGGACATGCCCATGGTGGTGCAGTTCACGATGAGATTTGCGGATGCGGCGGCTTCGGTCAGGGCGTCACCGGAAAGGGATATCGCCTCCGAGCCGACGCCATTATCCGAGGATAGTTGCGCCAGGGTTTCCGCCCGCTCCAGAGTCCGGTTGGCAATCACCAATGAGTCCACGCCTCCCCGGACCAGGGCCAGCAGGATACCTCGCGCCGCGCCGCCAGCTCCCAATATCAATGCGCGGGTGCAGCTGGGGTCGTAGCCAGTCTCCACCAGTAGCGCACGGAGGAAGCCGGGGCCGTCGGTGTTGTGCCCCGTCAGGTGACCGTCGTGGTTGACGATGGTGTTCACGGCACCGGCTGCGGTGGCCCACTCGTCCACTTCGTCCAGAAACGGAATCACCGCTTGCTTGTGGGGCACGGTTATGTTGATGCCTAGGGTTCCGGGGGCGCGCAGCCCAGCCACAAAATCCCCCACACCCTCCGGGGTGACTTCCCACTTCTCATAGGTGGCGTCGATACCCAGGTGGTCCAGCCCGGCCTGCTGAAAAATGGGCGAGATAGAGTGCCCGATTGGGTAGCCGATGATGCCTAGTCGTTGGGTCATGAGATGCCTTAACCGGCCAACTGTTCCAGAATCTCGTTCAGGTGTTGTTGGCGTTCTTTTAGGTCTTGTAGGCGGGCCTGTTCAGTCTCAACCACCTCGGGTTTTGCCTTTTCGCGGAAATTGGGGTTGGAGACCAGCTTTTCAACGCGGTCCATGTTCTTAAGACAGTCGTCCAGCTCGGCGCGCAGTCGTTCTTGTTCGGCGGATAAGTCGACAACGCCTTCTAGCGGCAGGTGGACGATCAATGGGTTCACCACCAGCGTGACGCCCTTGCGCAGGTCATTACCGGACGAACCGTCGCCTACGATGTGTAGTGGGTCTATCCGTGATAGAACACGGATGACCTCAGCTTCTTCTTCGATGGGGCCTTGCATGCCATTGGCCTCAATCTGGGCTTCGAGCCTTTGCCCCGCCGGTATTCGAAGTTGGGCGCGGGTGTTGCGTACGGCGCGAATCGCCTGCATGACCAATCCGATCTCTTCCTCCGCCTGGGTGTCGGTCCGTGGGTTTTCGGCTATTGGATATTCGGCAACCATGATCGACTCGGCGGCGGAGCCTTCTTGGGGCAGCTTAGAGCGCAGGTTTTGCCAGATTTCTTCCGTTATGAAAGGCATGAAGGGGTGCAGCAGGCGCAGAGTGCGTTCCAACACGTGAGCCAGAGTGGGCAGTGGCGAGGGGCCTTCCCCGGAGCGTATCCGGAGCTTGGCCATCTCGATGTACCAATCGCAGTAATCGTTCCAGAAGAAATCGTAGAGCTTCTGTTGGGCGTCGCCAATTTCGAAATTGAGCAGCGACTCGTCGACTTCGGCAGTAACCTGGTCCAGGCGGCTGACGATCCAGCGGTCTTCGCGGTGCTCTACTTCAGACAGATCATGCCAACCATCTAGTCCGGATTTGCCTTCAAGTCCTGAAATGACGAACCGGGAGGCGTTCCAGACCTTGTTGGCGAAGTTTCGGGCAGCTTCCAACCGGTTTTCACCAAAGCGCAGGTCGTTGCCCGGCGCAGTGCCGGTTGTGAGGGCGAACCGGAGGGCGTCGGTGCCGTATTTCTCGATCAGTTCCAGAGGGTCCAAGGTGTTGCCCCGGGTCTTGCTCATCTTGGCGCCAGTGGCATCCCGGATCAATCCGTGGAGGAATACGGTGCGGAAGGGGACCTGGCCAGTGTTCTCGATGCCCAGCATGATCATGCGGGCAACCCAGAAGAACAAGATGTCATAGCCCGTTTCCAGCACGGCGGTCGGGTAGAAGTAATCCAGGTCCTCGGTCTCTTCCGGCCAACCCAGAGTCGAATGGGTCCAGAGGCCTGAGCTGAACCAGGTGTCAAGAACGTCGGCGTCTTGTTCGATATCCGTCCCGCCGCAACTCTCGCACTTATCGGGGTCTTCGACGGTCACCGTCATGTGCTGGCAGGAGGCGCAGTACCAGACCGGGATGCGGTGTCCCCACCACAACTGGCGGCTGATGCACCAGTCACGAATGTTCTCCAGCCAGTTTAGGTAGACGCGGGTAAAGCGCTCAGGGACTACCTTGATATCCCCGTTGGCCACGGCGGCATGGGCCTTGCCGGCGATGCTGCCTGGCTGGTGTTGTCCGCCAAGGTTCACGAACCACTGCAGGCTGACCAGAGGTTCAACCACAGTGCCGCAACGCTGGCAGTGTCCAACCGAGTGGCGAAGGTTATCAACCGTTCCCAGTAACCCAAGCCGATCAAGTTCTTCA
>VFHF01000051.1 GCA_009392095.1 SAR202 cluster bacterium | reverse complement strand
TGCGGTTATCTCCAATTTAGGAAACCCATGGCGAGGTGATCAGAGCGTGACTCAGGTCACCCGGAATCGGTCGGTTTATCACGGTAAGGCGAGGGCGACTCCACAGATAATGATAAAAATGTCTCATCATTCAACGGAGGTGTGAAAAGTTCGCCCTAGGAGTTAACAAAAATGCGCGATATGCTTATCGGGCAGATGGGTCAAGGACCGGCGGTTCGGGACCGTGTCACGCTGGTTGAAACAATGGTGATCGTTGGAGCCATCGGGGCTTTCGCGGCTATCTACAGCTATATAGTCATCGCCGCGATAAATTTCAATCCATGGAATATCCCATGAAATCGGTGGCGTGAGTTGGGTAGTCTGAAGTAGGCCTTAGCGACTAACGTTTTCGCATACCAATGGGAATATTGATCCAAAGATGAACAAATGCCCTTTCGGTGACCAGATCGTATCGCGCCCGATTGTCCAGGCTGTCGAAGCCGCCAACGGAGAAGTCGTGGTACTAGTAAGTTGCCCGGCGTGTTCAGCATCCTAGGCGTCACCCGGCGGGCAGATCCGGCAATCAGCTGGTGACTTGTTGTTCCACTGTTAGAAATTGCATGGAGTCCAAGGCTGATTCTGAACGGCGAACATGCAATCAGCCCGCAGCAGCGCCCCCTGAGCCCGCTCTTCCACCAATCCTGCATTAGCCAGCGCACTGAAGCTAACGGCGCCCATATAAGCCGATGCCAGGTTCTGGACGGTGATCACTAAGTCTGGCGATGAATCGGTGGAGCGGCATGTCGCCCCTTCGCGAGACCCATCCAGCATGAACCGCCCATCATTCCAGGGACAAAGCTCGTCTTTAACCTCCAGTACTAGCTGGTCGGGCTGCATGTAACGCCGCAGGCTAAGTGAGTCGGCGACATCAATCAAGCGCACCCACACTCCATCCCTGGTCGAGCGCTGCAGCCGTCTAGGGTCGGCCAGCATCCAGGGCAACGGATCATCCACAGGCCGTTTGAGCGCCTCGGTCACGCTCGTGCGGTCAACGCTGAAGCAGAATCGCCACAGCGCGGAAATTGCTTCCGTGGAGGTCGCCATAAGCTCGTTCACGCATAGGGTGTTCCCGGAGATGCGGTAAGTGGCATAACCATCCATCCTTCCATCTTCCTCGTACGCAACGTAAAATATTCCTCCTTGCCCGCCTTGACTGTGTTCCGGCGCTAGGGATTCCCGTTTCCATTGATGCGGCGGTCTCTGAAACACACCTGGGCGGTCCTTAGTGGCGCGCCGGAAAACTTCAGGAAGGTCTTTCGTGATGTCTGCTGGATCCACAAACACCAGACGGCCCGGGCTCTCATGCGGCCGGGCGTAGGCGTTGTGGGGGCGCTCGATGGCCCACCTTTCGTATAAAGACCCGATGCCGTATCCAAACCTGCCGTAGATCAGACTCTCGGTGGCGAACAGCGCGGCGAAGGGCTCTCCACGATCGTGGATGTCATGAATCTGATGATTCATCATCTTGGTCATGATGCCTTGCCGGGTGTGCGTGGGCTGTACCGCTATGTTGGCTACGCCGGCTATGAAAGTAGAATTGCCAGGGATGGACATCTCGACCCGGTGAGAGTGGGCGCCGCCGACAATCTCTCCGTCTTCTAGCACAACTATGGAGCGGTCCAGATCGAAATGCGGACGTAATGCCTCTGGGTCGTCGTCCAGTCGGTTGCCGTGGGCCCGCGCCTCAGCACGAGTCCACTGAACAAACTCGCCGGGGGTAACGGTCCTCATCTCAAGCATCGGGTCAACTCTCCACGTTTAAGGGTTACACCGAATTTATAGACCAGACTTGGTTCCTTGTCTAGGCGCATGGCAGATACGGCGCCCATCAGCCGTTAGGAATCTATTTAGGCTGGCGCGATTCTATCATTCTGATCAACTCGCATATACCGGATGGAAACTCTACCAAAATTGCGGCCAGTCTATTTTTTGGCGGCACATTCTAGTTAGCCGCTAGATCCGCGCAATACGGACCCAGGAAACCAACATAAACGCATGGGTGTGCTCAATATTTCGATCCCGATGGCGAAACAGCGGGCCTTAGCAAAAGCGATCCTGGTGGCCATGGCAGTTACTGCGTTCATTCGGAAGTCGCCAAGTTCGACATGGGTTTGCCAACCTTCAGACTTTCGATCACTATGAATTGAACGCCGAGGCTTCGGTCTAACGCTCGGCCCAATTCATTTGCGGGTTTTATCTGACCGGCCTGGAGCGAATCTTGAAACTCAGACTGTGTGTCATAGGTTGTGGTGGGTTTGCCCGCACATTCTCAAAGTCGCTGGCACAGGCACGCGACCAAGTGGAACTCTACTTCGCCAGCCGGGACATCGGACGCGCCGAGGCATACTCAGCGGAGTTTGGCGGCGCCGGGGCTTTCGGCTCTTACGCAGACGCCGCCAATGATCCGAATATCGACGCACTTTATATCTGCACTCCTCATGATCTTCACCTGGAACACGCTCGGCTCGCGGCAACGGCTAAGAAACACATCCTACTGGAAAAGCCTATCGCCCTGACCGTCGAAGAAGCGCGCTTGATCACCTTGGCCGCAAAGGATGCTGGGGTGAGGCTGATGGTCGCTGAGAATTACCGGTACTTGGCACCAGTCCAGGAAGCAAAGAAGTTGATCGAGTCGGGAGCATTGGGCCTAGTGCGGCTGATTCAACTGCAAGAAGAATACCCATTCGACCCAGGTTCCTGGCGCAACGACAAAGACCGAAATGGCGGCGGCGTTTTTATCGACGGTGGGATACACAAAGCCAGTGTATTGGCGTATCTGACCGGGCGGCCCAACCAGGTGTATGCCGTCCAAGTCCCTCCAGGCAACCCAGGATTGGAAGCCGAGGACGGCCTCGTTGTTACCACCCAGGCGGCCAGTGGGACGGTGGGTATCATCAACCATACCTGGAGCATTGGGAAGCCGACCGAGCGCCCGTGGGTAACGGTGACCGGAACGCTGGCGAACCTATCCTTCGATATGGGCCGCCAGTGGCTGAAGATCGACCGCGGAGACTCGCAAGAGACCCTGGAGTTCGATCCCGATCACCGGGGAATCATGGCTATGGTCCTGGAGTTCAGGCGCAGCATCATGGAAGAATCGGAGCCTTCCATGACCGGTGAGGAAGGCCTGAAAGACCTGGCCTTGGTGCTGAAGGCGTATGAATCAGCCCAATCTGGACTGCCGCTGGCGCTTGATTAGCGCTCGCCGCCATCAGTTTCGTCAACCCGAATAAAAGGAAGATTCTCAATGGCCAGAGTAACCGGGATAACCGAAGGGGAAGCAACTCAAAAGGTTAAGCGCTGTTTCAGAGTCAGAGGGAGTTGTTCAGAGACGTGCTGAACACAACGCCCATATTCGCTTTGAGACCGACCATCATGGCCGGCTCGACCGCCTTAGACGCTGGAATCGATGCGTCAGGCCAGATCAAACCGCCACTGAAGTATCTGGTGTACACCAAAAACTGCTTGGATCAACGGCTGCCCCTTTTGAATCGACATCAATGCGTCCAGGGCGGCGCAAGACAACGAATCAGCGGGGAAGTTAGGACACCTTGATTCCGATAAGGATAGCGCGCTCTTTAGTGGGCGGTAGAAGCTGGCGTTGGAACTTGCCGAGCGCATGACCTATACCGGAAAGCGGGTGACCGACCGGTTCTTCAAAAGACTGCAAAAAGAGTTCACTGACGAGGAGTTGGTGGAGCTTTCTGAGATCATTGCTTATGAAAACTTTCGCAGCAAATTC
>VFHF01000050.1 GCA_009392095.1 SAR202 cluster bacterium | reverse complement strand
CAAAAACTCCTTCCGGCTCCTCCAACTGGGTAGTGAGCAAAGCCCAGTCTGATGAGATCGGCGTTGAAGCAGCCAACCGTGACATCGCCGGCACCGGGCCCTGGTCGATGGAAGAGCACCGTGAAAACGAGTTCTGGCGCATGGCCGCGGTTGAAGACCATTGGCGTCAGACGCCGGCCTTCGCAGAGCTGATCTTCCGAGAGATTCCGGAGGAGTCGTCACGTATCGCCGGATTTCAGACCGGCACGCTGGACACATTCCTGATGGCCTTCGACTCCATCCCAGAGATCGAAAAAGTGGAAGGGGCGAAGTTGCTATCGGTGTCCAACGCCATCGACTACGCCATCAACTTATACGGAGGCTACTATACGGAAGCCTCTAAGCCCGACACCGAAAACCGGTCGTCCTACGATCCCGAGGTGCCGTGGATTTCCAGCGATTGGCATACAGACTCCCCAGAGTGGGAGAACGCCCGCAAGATACGGGAAGCCCTGGCCATCGCCGTCGACCGGGACACTATCATCGAGACCCTGCTCAGAGGGTTTGCCGACCCGATCAAACTCTGGTTCTGGGGCAACCACGGATCGCAGATCGATGGCGACTGGGAATACAACCCAGAACGTGCCAAGCAGCTTCTCTCCGAGGCCGGCTACCCCGACGGTTTCGACATCACGCTCACACCATCGCTACGCGGCGCTCCTGCTGAAGTGGAGGCGTGCGGTGCGATAGCGCAGATGTGGGGCGACATAGGGCTAAACGTAAAATTGCAGAGTCTCCCCTATTCCACTCTGCGGCCCACAATGGTCGCCCGCACATACCAGGGGGCCACCTGCCACGCCGCTGGCGCCCGGATCGTAACGGTCGGCGCTCAGACGCTGATCACCGAGAACGCAGCCTGGAATGCTGGCGCGAGCCACCCTTGGATGGAAGACATCATGCCCAGGATCAGCTCGGCCGTAGACCCGGTGGACTTGGTTCGACTGGAATCGGAACTGGGCAATTGGCTCTTCGACAATGCACTCACCTACATTGGGCTCTACAGCGTTGGCGCTGTATGGCCGGTGGGTCCGCGCATCGAGGAGTGGAAGGCTGATATCAAATTCACGGACCTCAGAAACATCAATGGGTATCAGTACATCAAGCACCGGTAGGACCATAGCAAGTAGGGCCGAGAAGCCCTAGGACGGCGACAACCTCCAAGCCGGACGCATTTCTTTCGATGTGCGTCCGGCTTGGACATTCAGCTCTGTGCCGACCAGATATCGACGGCCTTCGATTGGAGATGTAAGGGCATGCAGAAGTTCTTGGTGCGCCGCTTCTTAGTAGCCATCGTTACTGTTATCGTCGTCTCACTGGTGATCTTCATCATGAGCAGGGCCGCCGGTGATCCTCGTGCCCTTCTGCTTGATGACTACTCCACTATGGAGGACTGGGACCGGTTGGGTGAGGCCCTGGGGCTGGACAAGCCCTATTACCAGCAGTACGGGATATTCATCAAAGACGCATTACGGGGAGAATTTGGTGAGTCGATCCAACAGGGGCGGCCCGCCATGCACATCGTGCTGGAACATCTTCCCGCCACTCTTCAGCTAGCAACGGCCTCGTTCGCTCTATCTCTGCTGATCGGCGTTCCGCTGGGTATCATATCGGCGGTCAAGAGAGGCAGCCTTGTCGACCAGTTCGGAAGGGCCGTGGCCCTCGTCGGTCAATCGGCGCCGCCTTTCTGGCTGGGAATAATGCTGATGTTCTTCTTCTCAGTTCACCTTGGCTGGGTACCACCGTTCGGTCGTGAAGACCCACGGGGCGTAATTCTCCCAGCCATCACGCTGGGCTGGTTCTATGCGGCTGCCAACTTGAGGTTGATTCGCTCGGCGATGCTAGACGTACTGGACTCCGAGTACATCAAATTGGCCCGCGCCAAAGGAGTGCCCAGCAGAACTATCATTCTTAAGCACGCCTTGCGAAATGCCGTTATACCGGCGTTGACCTTTGCGGGCGTTACCCTTGGCGCACTGGTTACTGGCTCCCTGGTTACGGAGACTGTGTTCGCCTGGCCCGGACTCGGCAAGCTTGCCGTGGACGCTTTGTTCGGCCTTGACTATGCCCTCCTCCAGGCGGTAGTCATCGTATTCACTCTCTTGTACGTGACCGCGTCCTTCCTGGTAGACGTCCTATACGCGGTGATAGACCCACGTATTCGTTACACATAAGGTCCAGGAGCGTAGAACGGATGGCATCCCAAGAAACCACAGATATCCTCGCACCCCCAGAGCCACGACTCATCAGCTTGCCAGGTATCTGGCGCGCATTACGCGTATGGCCCATCGTGCCGGTCTTTCTGCTCTCCCTGGTGCTTGTTTCGGGCATTGCAGCGCCCTGGGTCGCTCCCCACGACCCAGACCGGGGCAACCTGAGGGAGCGTAATCTGCCGCCCTTCTGGTCCGGCCCTGGAACCGCGCTAAAAACAGTTGCAGACAGCGTCGCCTTGGAAGAACAAGGAAGGTTGATAACCCTGAGGAAAGCCCAGGAGATTGACCCGCAAGCCGCCGTAGGCGATACGGTAGAAGTTGAGATTTCGGGCGGCGGCAGCACCAAAAACCTGCTGGGCACCGACCAGTTGGGCAGGGACCTATTGTCCCGAGTGATCTACGGCGCCCGCATATCTCTGGTAGTGGCTGTGGTGACCCTGGGTGTCGGCGGCACCATCGGGGTGACCCTAGGACTGGTCGCCGGTTGGTACGGAGGCTGGGTAGACGAACTGATCATGCGGTTCGTCGATGTCATGCTCTCCCTGCCTCTGATCTTGGTTGCCTTGGTCCTTGTGGTGACCCTGGGTCAGTCCTTCTCGATCATAGTAACCGTGCTTTGCCTTTTTATTTGGCCGCGTTTCGCCCGTCAGATCCGTGGCGAAGTGTTGCAGCTAAAGACGCAAGACTATGTGGCGTTGGCCAAGGTGTCCGGGGCCTCGACACTGAGGATACTCTTCGTCCATATCTTCCCAGGTACCATCAACACTCTTATCGTAGTGGCCACGCTGCAGATCGGTATTGTTATCCTTCTGGAATCTGTGTTGAGCTTCCTGGGGGCTGGTGTCCCCCCGCCCACCGCGGCTTGGGGTTCCATGGTATCGGATGGACGTGACCGGCTAGCCGGATTCTGGTGGATCTCCACCTTCCCTGGTTTGGCGATAATGCTCACCGTGATGTCGCTGAACCTATTCGGCGACTGGCTACGGGACAAGCTGGACCCAAGGCTCCGCCAGGTCCTATAACGTTCAACTGAGAACAAGGTCACACGAAGCCAAGTTTAACTGGGCGATAGGCCCATGGCCTGCAACCCGTTCTTGGGCGGGTCTTCGTCGGCGTTGTGTCCGCGTATCCCAACAACACCTGAAACTAGCGACTGTTTGGCTTTGTTAGCGGGGCAGCGAGTTTCTTTTCGTAGACAATCATCAGCTACGAACTATGAGTGACAAGGCCGGTCCGCCCTAGGCCTCAGCAATCCACTCCACT
>VFHF01000049.1 GCA_009392095.1 SAR202 cluster bacterium | reverse complement strand
CAAAGCCGGCCACGCCGCCTTCCACGAGGAGCCGGAAGTCTGGAACAAGTTGGTACTGGAGTTCATAGGGCAGCACGGCGACTAGGCGTCCATCCGATGATTGCCAAAGTCGGTATAGCAATCTTAGCCTTGGCGACAGTTGTCCTGTTCGCCATAGCCGCGATCCACAACAACGACCTGTTCTGGGGGGATCGAACGATACTCTCCTCCCTGAGGATCGACGATACTGCCTGGCAACGGTTTTTCGCCTGGTTCGATATCAGGGGTGTTGCCGGAGTGAGTTCCATCTTAGCAATTTCGATCGTTTTTTTGGTTTTTCGAAAAGGGCCGGAGGCGCTGGTCTATCTAGCGATGCTGCCGGTAATGGGCTTCACGATCGTGCTGCCCAAGGCTTTCGTGAATCGGCCACGGCCGGAAGGCGCCCTGGAGGGTTTTACAGACAGCTTCCCAAGTGGCACCGCTACAGCATCCGTACTACTGCTGGGATTCTTAATCTATCTGATCGGCGAATCCGTCGTCCCTCGTAAGCTGCGCATCGGCCTCCAACTGGCCCTTGGTATGGCTATCGTATTGCTAGGGCTGTTCAGGATGTTGGCGGGCGAACACTGGCCCAGCGACCTGGTCGGCGGGTACATGGCCGGAGCCCTGGCGCTCGTAGCTACCATTTGGGCGTACCGCAAGCTGAAACAACACTAGTTCAGGATTGTATCCCGCAACCGCTGTCATCGGGCTGACTGGGGAAAACCCCTTTCCTGCGTGAGGGAGAGGGTTGGGGTGAGGGCCGCGGCTGCCGTTAGAACCCACGACCCTAGCTAGATGGGCGGGTTAGAAACGCGCCCTTACGGGGCGGCGTCTTGGCCCATCAGCCTAATTGTTCTTGGCGAAATCCCTTAGGGTACCGAAGTCGGCCTTGAAACCCTCTTGTAGAGCCCGGCGGTCGGTGCCGTGGAGGATGAAGCGGGCGCCTTGGGAGATCCAGTAAGTGGACAAGTCCGGCGTCTGCTGGTGGACCAGAGTGGCGATGCCGTGGGCCTCGGCCATGTCGATAACTTTCTTGACCGTGGCCTGGTAGACCTTCTGATCATACTGGTCGGGGATTCCCAGGGAGATGCTCATGTCGTTGGGTCCGACGAAGATGCCGTCGATGCCCGGGACCTTTAACATCTCTTCCAGGTTGTCTACCGCTTCCCGGCTCTCGATTCCGATGATGCAGACGCTGTTCTTGTTGCGGTCCTCTAGGTAGGCCCTGGTCGCGTCGCTGATGTGCTCTCCAGTCGCCACTACCCGGTCGACTGCCTCGCCTTTCAGAGGGCGCCACTTGGCTGCGCCCACCACTTCCCTAACTTGCTCAACGGTCTCACAGTAGGGGGCCAGCACGCCCTGGGCGCCGGCGTCCATCGCCATGGTCACATAGTGGGAGTCAGGGATGGGGATGCGAACGATGGGGACCACGCCGCTGGTGTTCATCATGATCAGGAAGTCGCCCAGCTCACCCCGGCTGCGGTAATTGTGCTCGGTGTCGATGACAACGTAGTCCAGCCCCACGCCGTCCAGGATGGGAATCCACTTGGGGTTCCGGGCGATGGAGATCATGGTGCCGAAAACCCGGCCACCCGACTTCAAAGTCGCTTTTAATTCTGATCCGTTCATTGTCTATCTCCTCAATTACGTAGGGGCATCCGCGACTATGTCAGGATGCCCCTACGTTGGTTACCGATCCTATCGGTTTACTGGTTGGGGTTCATCAAGTTCTGGCAGAGCAGAGCAGTGGCCATGAGGTCCGGCACCACCACGTACTCTTTCACCGTGTGCATCGCATTGGTAGCCATGCCGACCACGATGCAATCGATGCCGTTCAGGCGCATCTGGTTGGCATCCGTGCCCCCGCCCGATGGCTTGATGTCCGGCACCATCTTCATGTCTTTGAGCATATCGGTCACCATCCGCACCACCGGTTCATTGGGGTCCAGGGTGTACATCTGGAATAGCATCTCCAGTTCCTGCTTGATGGTGGCTTCCTGGTATTTGGCCCTGGCCTTGTCCAGCGCCTCGGTCAACTGCAACTCCAGCAAGGCCACGGTCTCGGTGTTCCGGCTACGGTATTCTCCGGCAAAGGTCACCTCCACCGGAACGGCGTTGCGCACAGTGCCGCCGGAGACCAGGCCAACATTGAAGGTGGATTCCTCGTCCAGCCTCCCATTTGGAAGGTCGCCGATTATCTCCGAGGCGATTCGAATGGCGGAGATGCCGTTCTCCGGTTCCACGCCGGCGTGGGCGCCCCTGCCGGTCACGGTAATGTCGAATGCCATGTAAGTGGGGCTGGAGCCGGTGATGGTGTTGACCGGGCCGTTGCCGTCGAAGACCACCGCCTCTTTGCAGTAGATCATGGAGTAGTCCAGGTTGGCTGCGCCGATCAGTCCGATCTCCTCACCCCGGGTGAAGACCACCTGCACCGGACGTCGGGGCGAGTCGTCCTCTTTCGCGGACGCTAGCGCCTCCAATATGGCGGCCACTCCGGCCTTGCAGTCGCCGCCCAAGATCGTCGTGCCGTCGGAGCGGATGATGTCGCCATCGACCTGAGGTTTGATGCTGCGTCCTGGCTCCACGGTGTCCATGTGGGCCGAGAGCATCAGTGGGTCGTCGCCATCTTCGGAGGCAATAAGGTTGCCGTGCGCGTCTCTGGCAACGCTAAAACCCAAAGATTCTAGGCGCTCGGTCAGGTGTCTGGCCACATCCTCTTCCTCGTCCGACGGACTGTCGATCTTCACAAGCTCACAGAATGCGTTGACCAAGCGTTCCTGGTTAATCATCGGCTCCCTCTGTCCTCAGGTCGATATCCGGGTCTAAATCACGGCCCGTTTTAGGCTCCAGGTATTATACATTATGTCCGGCCAGAACAGACTTGTAAGACTGCCGATACTACGGGAGTGTCACCCGACGGCCATAGTCAGGACCGCCATCGCTGCCAAGTATGGCGCCCTGCTAGGAAGCCCCTGGGCGACCGCATCCGAAAAGAATTCGGAGGTGAATAACCCAAAAACGTGCGTCAAGGCAATATCGTGATCAGCAGCAATCCGCCAGCTTTGGACCCAGACCCCAGCAGCCTCCCTCCGCCGAAGGGCTCTTTCAACAGGAAGACCCCCGTCACGCCGATGACGATGCCGACCACCCGGCCCGATGCCACGTAGCTCACCCTGGACAAGGCAAAAGCGGTCAACCCCAGCCCGTAGGCGGCAAATATCAGTACCCCGGCCACCGTGATTGGCAGAGCGTTTTCCCG